>NZ_JBDIVO010000043.1:0-21833 GCF_039794385.1 Methylocaldum sp.
CCTTAAGAAACCGGCAGTGGAAATCATTCGGATTCCAAGCGCCGGTGCCGCCATGTCCCGTCACGGTGCCCAATCGGTAAACGGTAACCGGCAAGCCGCGGTCGCGCGCGATTCGAATCAGATGCTCGGCCACCAACTTGCTCTGCGAATACCCCAAGGTCAAACGGGTATTCAGGCTGGGCAGATCGTCCTCCGAAAATCCTGGCGGCTCGGGCTCGGTTCCGTCGTCGAAAATAGACAACGTCGATACGTAATGAACCGGCTTGACCGTGCCGGTGCAGGCAAGGCGAAGGATCTCCCGCGTACCCGACACGTTGGCGGGTTTCAAAGCCGGATAAGATAAGATCAGGTTGGTCGACGATCCGTTGTGATAGATCACGTCGACTTCATCGCCCAACTCCCGAAACCGCGCCGCCGGCAGTCCGAGAAACGGTTTTGCCAAATCACCGGGCAAAGGCACGATCCGCTGTTTTGCCAAAGGGTTATGGATGGCATAGCGATCGAGGGTTTCTTCGATTTTATTGGCTGCGTCCTCAGCCGAACCGGAACGCACCAGGCAAAAAATCTTTCCTTGAGTTTGCGCCAATAGTTCGTCCAGTAAAAAAGGGCCCACGAACCCGGTAATTCCAGTCAACAACACATTGCGAGGAAGTCCGTTCGGTTTCCCTGGGCGGAAAGCAGGCGTGATGGACGAATCCAGAATCGCTTCCGCGGCCAGATTCACAATGGAAGTTGATGGTTCTTGTTGCTCCGAATTCACGGCATCGCCGAGCGATGCTGCTGCCGAACAAGCCGCGGCGGCATCTTCGAGTATCCCTAAAAGCCTGCCGGCAAGTCGCTCGATGGTTTCCCGCGAATGACAGGCATGGCTGTAGCTCCAATGAACGCGCAATTCACCCGCCACGACCGAGGCATCGATCGACAGGCTGCGCGGCCGCATTCCCGCTGGATCGTTCAGGCGGCAGGCGGGTTCCGGAGCGAGAGAAAACCAAGCGTCGACCGCGGTTCCTTGATCGATTCGGCCAAGGTAGTTAAACCCGATTTGAGGTTCCGGAACGGCTTCCAGCCGGCTGACAAGATCGGGATTCCGATTCAGATAGCGCACGACGCCGTAATCGATGCCGTGGTTCGGGATGACGGCCAGTTGCTCCTTCACCGCTTGGACTATTTCCGGAAAAGCCCGATCGGGCGAAATTTCGAACAAAACCGGAAATAAGGCGGTAAACCAGCCTACGGTGCGCGAGATGTCTACATCGTCAAAAAGGTATTCACGGCCATGGCTTTCCATTTCCAAAAATACCGAGTCGCTTTGCGCCCATTCGGCCAGCACGGCCACTACCGCCGCGAGAAGAACCTCGTTGATCCGCGCGCCATAGGCCAGCGGGGCGTTTTGCAGCAAAACGGACGTTTTCGTCGGGTCCAGCGAAATGGTCACGGTCTCGCCGGTTGCCTCGGAATCGACGCCCCCGGCGAAATCCATCGGCAGTGCAGCGATCCGGCTCCAATCGGTGTTCAGCCAATAGGCGACGTTGCGCTCCGGCATTGCCGTTTGCGCATGATCCGCGAGGCGTTCCGCCCATTGCTTGAAGGCGGTGGTTTTTTTCGGCAACCTCATCTCTCGCGCCGCGAGAGCCTGCCGGTAAAGGGCGCTCATGTCTTCCAAAAGAATGCGCCAACTTACTCCGTCCACCACCAGGTGGTGGATGATGATCAACAAACGGCTGCTCGAATCGCCTCCGCAATCGAACCACACCACCCGAATTAAAGGCCCGTGACGCAAATCGAGGCTGCGCTGCCACCGCGAAGCCTGTTCGGTCAGCGCGGCTTGCCGGCGATCCTCGGCGAGACCCGAAAAATCGACCGAAACGATTTCGACTGCGCCCTCGACATCCTCCGCCAGCACCTGCGTCCAAAGACCGCCGCACTCGCGAAAACGGGTGCGCAAAACATCGTGGTGGTGCAGCAGGTGCCGTATGACGTCTGTCAGTACCGCGGGGACGATCGGCTGTTTTGCCTCCAGCAGAACCGATTGGTTCCAATGATTCGGGTTAGGGAAGGACTGTTCGAAAAACCACCGCTGGATGGGCGTCAAGGGAACTTCTCCCGTAATGATGCCCTGTTCCGCCTGCACGTCCGTGTCGCGGTCCTTTGCTTTCGCCAATGCTTCGATGGTTTGGTATTCGAAGACCTGCCGGGGATGAATGGTCAAGCCGGCCTGCTTCGCCCGATTCACCATCTGCATGCTTAATATGGAATCGCCGCCGATCTCGAAAAAGTTATCCTGGATGCCGACTTTCTCCAGACCCAATACCTGCCCCCAGATAGCGCACAACACGGCCTCGATCTTGGTGCGCGGTGCGACGTAGCGGTCCTCCGATTGATCCCGGACGTCCACTGAAGGTAATGCCTTGCGGTCCAGTTTGCCGTTGGGCGTCAGCGGGAGACGATCGAGAAATACAAAGGCCGACGGAATCATGTAGCTGGGCAACATGTTTTGCAGAAACGCGCGTAACCCGTCGGCGTCGGCCGCGCGTTCGCCTTGCCTTGGCACGAGGTACGCAATCAGGCGCTTGCTTCCCGAAGGGGTTTCGTGATCGGTCACGACCGCTGCTTCGATATCCGGGTGCTTCAGCAACTTGACCTCGATCTCGCTCAACTCTACTCGAAACCCCCTAATCTTGACTTGGTGATCGGCCCTCCCCAAGAACACGATATTGCCGTCGGCGCGGAAATGCGCACGGTCTCCCGTCCGGTAAAGACGAGCCCCGGAGGCATTATCGAAAGGGTTGGGCAAAAAACGTTCGGCGGTCAATGCCGGCTGATTCAAATAGCGGGCGGCAAGACCTTCGCCGCCGATATAAAGCTCGCCGGGTACGCCAACGGGCACCGGATTCAAATAGGCATCCAATAGATATATCCGCGCACCGGGAATGGGGCGGCCGATGGGTATCGAGTCCTCGGAAAATTTCGGCGGGATTTTATATGCGGTGCACCAGACGGTGCCTTCGGTGGGGCCGTATTCGTTATAGAGATCCGCTCCCGGCAGTTGTGCGTAGTGGCGTTCGGCCACTCCCGCCGAGCAAGCTTCTCCGGCGACGATAACCGCCCGCAAGCTATCGAGTTGCCCCGCATCCGCTTGCTCGAGGAGGATATTGTAAAAAGACGGCAGGCCTAACAAATGGGTAATCCGCTCTTTCCTGATCCAATCGACCACAAACGCCGGAACGGTATGAGTCGAATCATCGGGAATGCACAGTTTTCCGCCTTGGCTCAAGGTCCAGAATATGCCCGCCACGGAACTGTCGAAGGCAAAGGAAGAAAGCAATAAAAAGCTTTCCACCGGGTTGCGGTAATAGGCAAACCGGGCCTGGGTCGAGTGCAGGACATTGCGATGAGTAACGGCTACGCCCTTGGGTTTTCCCGTGGACCCGGAGGTGTAAATAACGTAGGCCAGGTCGCCGGAATCGATCGTCACCCGCGGATCCGCGACGGGTTGTTCGGCAATCGCTTCCCAATCACAGTCGACGCATGTCGGCGTTATCGATAGATTCGGCAACGCCGCCAGCACCGATTCCCGAGTCAGAAGCAGCGCTGCGCCGGAATCGTCCAGCAGATACGCAATCTCGTCCTTGGGGTATTTCGGATCGATCGGCACATAGGCTCCGCCGGCTTTCAGAACGCCGAGTATCCCGACCACCATTTCCGGCAAGCGACCGATACATAGTGCGACCGTGATTCCGGGTCCTACCCCTTTGCTACGGAGGTAGTGCGCCAGTTGATTGGCCCTGGCGTTAAGCTCCGCGTAAGTCAAAGTCGATCCGTTGCCGCACAGGGCGATTGCTGACGGCACACGCCGCGCCTGATCCTCGAACAGTGCGTGGATGAATCCGTCCGCCGACGTTTCTCCCGAGCGCGCGGGCAGGCCATTCGCACTCTCCGGACCGCCATCCGATAACACGTAGGCGGTTACAGTGCTCCACTCCTCGGTCAGTTGCCGGTTTTCCTCCGGCGTCAGTAGCCGCAATTCGCTGATCCGCGTGTCCGGAGCGTCTGCGATGTGCTCCAGTAATACCCGGAAGTGACTCGCCATGCGGGCGATCGTGCTCTCGTCGAACAAATCGACGTTGTATTCCAGGGATGTGCGCAGACCGTCCGGCTCTTCGGTAACGTGCAGGGTCAAGTCGAACTTTGAAACATGGTTCTCGACCGAGAATGGCGTGATATCCAGTCCGGTTACCCGTATCGAGTCGAACGGCACGTTGTGCAGTACGAACATGACCTGGAATAACGGATTGGAACTCGCATCTCGAATCGGCTTGAGCTTTTTAACCAATAACTCGAAGGGATACTCCTGATGCGGCTGGGTATCCAACATCGTTTCGTGGGTTCGGCCCAGCAAGGCGGTGAATTTCGGATTGCCCGAAAGATCGGTTTGCAGTGCCAATACATTGACGAAAAAACCGATCAGCCCTTCGAGCTCCGCATGGTTGCGGTTGGCTACCGGGGTCCCTACGCAAATATGTTGCTCACCGGTATAGCGATGCAGGAGCACATTGAAGGCGGAAAACAAGAGCGCGAACAAAGTCACGTTCCGCCGGCGGCATAACTGGTTCAGCTTTACGGTGAGTTCCTTGGCCAGAAAAAAGTGGTAGTCGCTCCCGCGATACGTCTGCACCGCCGGCCTCGTCCGATCGGTCGGCAACTCGAAACCGGAATCGGAACCGGATAAATGACGCTCCCAGAACGAAAACATTTTCGCGAGGACATCCGGTTGCAACCGCTGCCGCTGCCAATAAGCGAAGTCGGCGTATTGGATGGGCAACTCGGGTAACGGTGACGGGCGGCCTAGGACATAAGCTTCGTACAGCGTGGCCAGCTCCCGGTATAGAACAGCCGCCGACCAGCCGTCGGTGATAATGTGGGGCATGGTGATGAGGAGAACATGCTCCTGTTCGTCTTGGGTGCCCTCGGCCAAGCGAAAGAGCCTGACGCGCAGCAGCGGGCATTCGGATAAATCAAAAGGCGTTCTCGATTCCCGGTTAAGCAGTTTTCCAAGGTAGTCGCGGCGTTCCGACGGAGATTGTCCGCTCAGATCCTCCACACTGACGGACAAGCTAAGTTCCGGCAGCACTCGCTGGATCGGCTCGGAGTTCGCGATGACAAATTCGGTCCGCAAGGACTCGTGCCGACGGATGATCTCGTTGATGGCTTTTTCCAATGCGTCAACGACTAGCGTTCCCCTAAGCCGAACCGCAATGGAAAAGTTATAGGCGGCGCTGTCCGATTCCAATTGATCGAGGAAGAACAACTGCTGTTGGGAGAAAGACAGAGGCGATGGTCCCTGAGGCCGCTTGGGCATCGTGGATGGTCCGAGCCGACGGGGAATCAGCCGCCCTTGCAGGCGTTCTTGCAAAAGCGCTCGTTTGCTTGCGGATAATGCAGACTTGGATTCGGATAATTCGATCTTGTTTTTCATCCCATTGTCCTTTCCAGACGTTTCTTGAACCCGGCCCCGCTCCGCCTTGCCGCCTTTCGCTTCTGTAGCCAGCGCACGATTCCGCTGACGTAAAGGATCAAGGGCGTGAAACCGATGACACACCATGCGATGCGGCCCGGAAGGCCAATCGCTTCTCCGCTATGCAGGGGCCACATGAGGTTGAGGAATGTCTCGCCGGCGGTAAATTGATTCGGGTCCTGAACCGCCAGCACCTTGCCGGTGTACTGGTCGATCCAGATCTTGGTGCGCGGCCTGAGCCGGTTAGCTTCTCCGGATTGCCTTTTCTCGATGACATAGACGCCATCGGGACCGTCCGGCGTCTGTACTCCACGCAGTTCTGCGCCGGGAAAAACGGAGTCGGCTATTGCCACGGCGTCGGCTATCGAAATCCGGCGCCCACCGGCGGCTGATTCCGATTTAAGTTCGGGGTCCTTTAAATGCTCGGCGCCGATAGGCGAAAAACATCGTATCAACGGCTTTAGATAATCATCGTAACTGAACGAAAACCCGGTAAAAGCCAGTGTGACGAGAACCGTTGCTGCGTAAAAGCCGGTTACTTTATGCAAATCAAAATAAAACCGTTCGGGACTCGCCCTTCGTTTGAAAGTGATCGCGGTTTTCATTTTGCTCCAACGCGGCCACCACAGGTACAAGCCGCTCAACGCGGAAAGCAGCAGGAGCAGGCCGGAGAAACAGACTATGTCAAAACCCAGTTTGCCGGGTTTCGAACCGAGCTTGCCCAATAGAAAGCTGGCGTGAATCTCGTAAATCAGGGTCGATAAGGTTTGCCCCCAAAAGCTCTCCTTGAGGATTTCACCACTGTAAACATCCACCAAAACCCGCAACGGTGCGTAAAATTCATCCATCGTTTCCTCGGGGTTCGGATATATTGCCCACAAATAGGTTTTCCCATACCCAGGCAATACCAAGATCCATTGCCCCTTTCTTTGTGGATGTGCCGCCGTGAGGGTTTGCATGATTTCGTCCAATGAATGTGGTTGCACATGGGATTCATGATGGGTTTGCGTCGGCAAACCGAGTTCTTCCAATTCTCGGAAGAAAACATTAACCGACCCCGTCAGTCCGAGAACGACGAAAACAAACCCTGCCGCCAAGGCGATAAATAAATGCACCTTGAGCCAGAAAGCGCGAAAACGCCGTCGAAGAGTAAGGTGTCCCGGGTTTCGTTCCATGTTCGCGTTCGTGGAATACTTTTTCGTACAGCAATAGGTTTAATCTTTTCTAAAGCGCGACGTCATGACGCCTATCGCGAATTTCGATAGTAAGACCAAAGGACAGCGGCTTATCGTTGAAACCGGTTTTATCGCCAGGCTGTTTTTCGGGTGACAGTCGGATTTGGAAATTTCCGCAAATCATCGCCAAGGCGCTTTTGATAACCAGCATGGCCAAACCTCTTCCCGGACATGAACGCGGCCCCGAGCCGAAACCCAAAAAGGCTTTTCCGTTATGTTTGGAAGATTCCACTTTGGTTTCGCTGCGCCATCGCCGGTGATCAAATACCCTAGCCTGATGAAAATTTTCATCGTCCAGAGCGCAACGCGCGATCAGCAATACCAACGGAGTTCCAGCGGGTATCTCGACATCGTCCATTACCAAATCCGCCTTGGCCTCCACGATCGCTAGGCGGGATACCGACGACGTTCTCATCGTCTCTAAAATAACGGCGTCGATACATTTGAGCTTCTTGATATCTTCAATGTCCTCGATAATGCCGCCATTGCCTAGTACAGCATCGACTTCGTCCTGAATGTCCCTTTGGACCTGGGGGTCTTTGGCAATGCAGAAGAGCACCCGGAGCAGGGTATTCGCTGTAGTGGGTTCGGAGGCCAGGACTATCAACAGAATATTTTCGATGAGTTTTATATTGCGAATATCAGAACCCTTTTCTTTCATGGCTTCTATAAGAAGCCGGACCATGCTCACCGCGTTGCCAGCCCCATTTGTGTCATTTAAAAGGGATCCTTTACGTGCAATGACATTTTTAACGGCTCTGAAGATTTCCCTTATGTCCTCGTCAAAATAATTGTCTTCGGAGAAGCTTTCCAAATGCATTTGCGGCAGTAAGGCATCGATGCGCCTGCCCAAAATGGGGACCAGGTTATGTAAGATATTCTTCGTGACCTCTTGCTCGCCCACTGGCATATCGGTCAGATCGCCGAATACCATCGATGTAAATACCGATATCGAGAAGCCCAAAATCTCCGCTTCCAAATCAATTTTCGAAAGGTTTTCGCCATGAGTGATCCAATGGTTTTTCAAATCTCCGGTAGCCGCCTTGATATATTCGAAATATTGGGCCATATGGCGGGATTCCATGGATGCCGCTATAACTTCCCGTTGACGTTTCCAGCCGTGGTCGTCGGCAGCCTCGATTCCGTCCACTTTCATGGTTTCGAGAACTCTGTTTTTCCTGCTATATGGGCCGAAAAGGTCCGGCCTTTTGCGAAGAATGAAATTGATCTGATTGGCATTCGCGACGACTACTAGCGGCCGGTTCGCAAATTGAACCGTGAAAAGTTTTCCGTACCGGTCCGCTAGCTTCTCGAAGATTTCATGAACCCGGTTGAAGTCAGGCTCCAATACCACCGGGTCCGGATGGCCGGGGAGCGCAGAAATGGTTTTGATACTACACATCACAATCCTCTTTTCCCGGCCGATTGAATCGCCTCTGCTGGTTCACCCCAGATCCACCGGTGTACCTTAAGCCAGACCCTGCACGCGCCTTGAGCGACCGAGACGTCGCGCACCGCTCTGAAGCCCAGCTTCTCTTTCAAGGACGTTTGCAAGGAGGCTCATCGGCATTGCGTGTTCGGGTCGTCTTAGCTATCCAAATACTTGAACATCAAAATTCCACCCGCACCGAACCGATGGCCGTCAGCGGTGCGCCGGGATAAACGCCCAGGCGCGGCGATACATTGATATCCGGATCGGTGGACTCGTAATACGTCTTGTCGAGCAGGTTGCGGATATTGAATTGAGCCGTGACGCGCGTCGGCCCTACCTTCAATCGGTATGCCGCGAAGGCGTCCATCCGCACATAGCCGGGTAATTGGAAGGTATTCTCGACATCGCCTTCCCGTTGCCCCGCCAGTACGCCGCCTAGACCGAAACTCCAACCGTCCGGCGCTTCGTACCCGTTGAGGTCGTATCTGAGCCATAGGCTTGCCGCATGCTCGGGCACATTGTTCAGTCGCTTGCCCTCGTACCCCTTAATCTGGCCATTCAGGGCTCGGTTGTCCTTGGTAATCCGGGCATCGGTGAAGGCATAGCTGCTGATGATGCTCAAGTTGTCGGTAATACGCCCCGCTACGTCCAGTTCGATTCCCTGGCTGCGCTGCTGGCCGATCGCCACGCTGTCGTTGGGATCGGGCGTCGTCAGGTCGGGGGTAAGCAGGTTGTCCTTGGTGATGTGGTAATAAGCCAAGGTAGCGAGCAAACGATCTTCGAACAAAGAGGTCTTGATTCCGGCTTCGAATTGCTCGCCGATTTGAGGATCAAAGGATCTCCCGGTTGCCGATATCCCATTGTTGGCGCCGAGCGAGGTCGTCCAATTACCGTAAACTCCCAGCCACTGCCAAGGCTGGTAGAGAATGCCCACGCGCGGACTGAATCCGTCGTCTTTCCGGATGGTGTCCGGCAGGTTTTTGTCGGCAGCCGAGAAGGAGCTGCCCCGACCTCTACCCGTTTCGATCCAGTCGTAACGGCCTCCCCCCATGATATGCAGCTTGTCCCACAAGGTGATGTGGTCCTGGAAATAAACGCCGTGCCACTCGTCTTTGATCACCGAGCGGTTGTTCGGAAATTCCGTCTCTAATACGGCACTGTCGAATACGGCCTTGTCGATTCCATAACTCGGTGAAGGATTGAATATGTTGATCGCCAGCGCCGGGTCGGGGGTGTCGAAAAAACCCTGGGTGCGGTATTTGGTGAAGGACCGGAAATAGTCGTATCCCACCAGGACGTCGTGGTCGGTTGGACCGATCCGGAACTTGCCGGTCAAATCGAGGTTGGTAGTGTAGCCCTCGCTGTCATAACGCTGGAAAAAGACGTTGCGCTGAAGGATGCCGGTAACGGGATTCAATGCGTTCCCGAACGCCGGTGCAGGGTTGAGAAAGGTTTCGTCGCCATGGCCGAAGTTGGCGAGGAACCGGTTATGGATGGCCCAGTCTTCGTTGAACCGATGGTTGATTTCGGTACCCAGCAACACCCTGGAAATATTGTCCAACGGATCGTTGGGATCGCCGAGGGCACGTCTCACGGGGATATTCGCCGGGCGCTTGCCGATGACAGGGATGCCATAATCGGCCTGGTAGTCCTGATTGAGCCCCTCGATGTTGATCGTTATATCGGTTGCCTCGGTCGGTCGCCACGTGACGCTGGGATAAACCATGATCCTGTCATTGGAGATGAAATCCCGGAACGACTCGTTGTTCTGGTAGGAGCCGGTGAAGCGATACAACAAGGATTTGTCGTCGGTGATCGGGCCGGTAGCGTCCCATTCGGTGCGATAGAAGTCGTACGAGCCGAACCGTTGTTCCAGGGAGTAATAAGGAATGTCGAGCGCCCTCTTGGTCGTGACATGGATCAAGCCGCCGGGCTCCGCGCGTCCGAACAGAACCGACGCCGGCCCCTTGAGCACTTCGACGCTTTGCAGATTGGCCGTATCGAATTCGGAACGGAAACCGCTCGGGACTGCCATTAGGCCGTTGCGGTAGGTCAAGGGATTGCGAAATCCGCGAACGATGAAGCCGGTGCCCGCTCCGAGGGAGGATTGCGCTCGAACGCCGCTCACGTTCTCCAGAGCATCCGTAATCCTGGTAGTTTTCTGATCCTCCATCACCGCTCTCGGCACTACTTGAATCGATACCGGCGTCTCGATGATCGGCGTGTCGGTCTTGGTGGCTGGGAAGGATTTGGAAACGGCGTAGTCCTCGTTGTAGGGATCGTTCGGATCGGCCTCCGCTCCCGCACTGACAGTCACTTTCCCGAGCGCGATGGCGTCGGCTGCATCGCCGCCGGATTGAACGGCGATTGGCTTGCGCTCCAGGGTCACCGTCCGTTGGCCGGTGAAACGGGCTTGAACGGGAGCCGCGCTCAGCAGCACTTTCAAGGCCTTTTCCGGTGTATAGGCGCCTTTGAGGGGGGCGTTGCGCAGCCCCTCGGCGACATCGCCTTCGTAAAGAACCTGGACGCGGCTCTGCACGGTGAAAGCGGACAGAGCGCGGGGCAAATCTTGCGCCGGAATGTCGAATTGGATCGGCGCTTGAGCGGTCGTCGTGGCCTTGCCGACGGGCTGCGGCTCGGCGCCGACGGAAGCAAGCGGAACATAGGCCGCAAAAGCCGCGGCAATGGCCGTACTCTTGCGGGTAAGGGCACCTGGGCACAGGCCATTCTTCGAACCTGTCTCAACACCATTCCCTCCTTGATGAGCGACAGCTTCTTGTTGTCGATCCTTGTTAATCGACAGGACGTCTTCCCCAGTAAATTTCAAGTTATCGGTCGTTTTCATCGTTATTTTTTCTTTCTGCAGGCTGGTCGAATGACACCTCAGAATCACTCCGCTCCGGGCGAATTCGTGCCGGAATTCAGAGCACAGGAGTTAAGAGGCCTTTGCCGTCCTTGGCTTCCGGACCCCGGCAATCCATGCCGGGGCGACGACTTCAGTAGATGCCTTTACCCACACGGGAAGGTTTCTTACAGTGTTTCTTCAGTTCATGATCCGTCCTCCAGTAACGCCAAGGCTTCCTCTTCCGAAAGGGATTCGAGTTGTTCGATCAGGCATTCCTCGATCACCAAGGCGAGCTGTGTGATGGTGGAGGCCTCGAAGACGCGTCTCAGGGGAACCTCGACATCGAAAGCGGTCCGTACCCGAGACAGCACTTGTACGGCGATGAGGGAGTGCCCGCCGAGATCGAAAAAGTTGTCCTCGACGCCGACCCTATCCAGGCCCAATACGTCTTTCCAGATGTCGGCGAGAATTTCTTCCGCAGGGGTGCGCGGGGCCACGTAGCGCGCTTCCCTTTGAGCGGCGACGTCCGGCGCCGGCAAGGCCTTGCGGTCGATTTTGCCGTTGCTACCGAGAGGCATGGCGTCGAGGCGAACGAAGACCGATGGCACCATGAAGTTCGGAAGCCGTGCCGAGAGATAGGCGCGCAACTGGTCGATCAGGGAAAGACCGTCCGCGGTTTCCTCGCGAGCCGCGATACTCGGCTTGCTCTCCAAATTTTCTCCGGGTTGCGCATCCGGCCCGTTGCCGGAGGGAGAGGGAGAAAACGGCAAGCGTTCCGTGACATAGGCCACCAGACGTTTGCCGCCCGCGCCTCCGTCGTCTCGGGCCACCACCACGGCTTGCTCCACGGCCGGATGCAGGAGAAGCTGCGCCTCGATTTCGCCCGGTTCGATCCGCGCCCCGCGAATCTTGAGCTGGTGGTCGATGCGTCCGAGGAACTCGATGGCGCCGTCCTCCCGGTAACGGCCGAGGTCGCCGGTGCGGTACAAGCGCCCGCCGACAGGGCCGAACGGGTCCGGAACGAACTTTTCCGCCGTCGTTTCCGGCCGGTGCAGGTAACCTCGCCCGACCTGGATACCGGCCACGCAGATTTCTCCGGGCACGCCCACGGGAACCGGGGTGAGCCAGGCATCCAGAAGATACAGCCGGGTGTTGTCCACGGGGCGCCCGACCGGCACGATCGTTTCGGTTTCTGCGAGCGTTTCCGGTACCTCGTAGTAGGAAACGTCGTCCGAGCATTCGGCGGGACCGTAGGCATTGAGCACCCGCACGTGCGGGAAGCGTTTCATCCAGCGCCGGCAGAGGTCCGGCGGAAACGCCTCGCCGCAGGCGATCAGCCAGCGCAGCCGCGGCAGCTCGATACCCCCGGCCATTTCCAGCAGGGCCTGGATCATCGACGGAACCGCCTCCAGAACGGTGACTTCGCGTTCGGCGATTTGGCGGAGAAGCAGGCCGGGATCGCGCACGATGTCGTCCGGGAAAATCTCGACCCGAGCGCCGCATGCGAGAGCCGTCAGGTGCTGCCAGACGGAAATGTCGAAACACTGTCCCGCGGTTTGGGCGATGGCGTCGGCTTCGCTCAAACCCAAAGTCGGAACCTTGGTGATCAGGTTGTTGAACATGCCCCGGTGCTCGACCATGGCGCCCTTGGGCGTTCCGGTGGAGCCGGACGTGAAGATCGTGAAGGCCAGGCTGCCGGGGCCGTGCAGGCGTTCGGGATCGGTGGCCGGATAGCTTTGCGCCACGGGTTCGTCCAGTACCAGCAGCGCCGGCCGCCGGGAGACCGTCCGGCACACTGATTCGGCCCGTTCCCGGAAGGACTTGCCAACCAGCAGCCGAGCGGCGCGGGCTTCCTCCAGCACCTGCGTCAGGCGTGCGTCGGGATGGCCGGGATCGAGCGGCAGATAGGCGCCGCCGGCTTTGAACACGCCCAACATCATCACCAGGAAATCGATGCCGCGATCGTTCAACAGGGCGACCAGCGTCTCGGGGCCCACCCCAGCGGCGCGCAAGGCGTGAGCCAGGCGATTGACGCGGGCGTTGAGTTCACGATAGGTCAATGCCTCGCCGCGGCAGGCGACGGCGACCGCCTCGGGCGCCAGCGCCGTCTGCGCTTCGAAACGGGCCACGATGTCCCGAGGTTCGGGATAGGGATGATCGGTCCGGTTCCATTGCTCCAGGATTGCGCCGCGCTCGCTTTCGGTCAGCATCGGGAGCGAGCCCAGGCGGGCGTCGGGATGGCGGATGAGGCTTTCCAGCAAGGTCTTGAAATGCCCGAGCATCCGTTCCACGGCGGCCGGTTCGAAACGGTTTACGTCATAGGTAATTTGCAGGTGGAAACGCGGGGAAGGAACCAGCACCGCGTTGATCGGATAATTGGAATGGGTGCGGTGCTTGTCGTCGACGATGTTCAAAACGTCCTTGGAACCCCGCAAGGTCGGATCGACCGGCGCGTTTTCGAACACGAACAGGTGCTGGAAGAGCGCCTGGCCTCTGGGAAGCTCGCTCAAAGCTTGTATCTGTACCAGAGGCATGTATTCGTATTGGCGGAGCTCCAGATTGTGGTACAGCAGTTCGCGCAGGAATTCCAGGGCCGGCTGATCCGGCTTGACCTTGACCCGCAACGGCAGGCTGTTGATGAACAATCCCAGCGCCGTTTCCACCCCGGGCAAATCGGTCGGGCGTCCGGCCACAGTCACTCCGAACACGACTTCGTCGCACCGCGAATAATGGGCCAGCATCAGCGCCCAGGCGGCCTGCAAGACGCTGTTCGGCGTCACTTGGCAACGCTGCGCCAAAGCATGAAGCGCCTTGGTGTCTTCCTCGGACAACAGCGCCACCCGATCCCGGACCTGGCTCGTGCCTTTTGTTTCCGGCGGAACCGGCTTGTCCACGACCAGCGGCGTGGGTTCGGTGAACCCGGAAAGATACTCCCGCCAGAAATTTGCCGCCGCCTCAGGGTCTTGCTTCGCGAGCCAGCCGATGTAATCCCGGTAAGGTATCGCGGCCTCCCTGGGCGGGCAGGGCTCTCCTTTTACCTTGGCCTCATAGTTCGCCCGGAACTCCAACAAAACCGGGGACTTGCACCAGGCATCCATGAGAATGTGGTGATGGCTGCGGATGAAGCGGTAACGTCGGTCGCCGAACCGGACCAGGCGTATCCGCATCAAAGGCGCCACCGTGAAATCGAAACCCGTTTTCAGCTCGGTTTCGATCAACGCCTCGAACCGCCGTTCCTGTTCGACTGGGTCCATTCCTCTCCAGTCCTGATAATCGAACGGCAGCGCCAGGTGCTTCTGCACGCACTGGTGCGGACTCGAATAGTCTTTCCAAAGAAAGGACGTGCGGAGGATGGGGTGACGGTCCAAGACCTCCTGCCAGGCCGCCTTGAAAGCCTCGATTTCGACATCCCCGTCGATTTCGTAGCGATCGATCATGTGATAGATGCCCGATCCCGGATACATCAGGGAATAGAACAGCATGCCTTCCTGCATGGGCCCCAGCGGATAGACATCCTCGATGTTTCCCGGCGGATAAGGCAGTCTGTCGAGCTCCTGCGCGGACAGCTTGGCCAGCGGAAAATCGGAGGGCGTTAGCCCGGACACGCCGGGTTCGAGACAGTGGGAGATCAGCGTCTCCAATGCCTGGATCACGGCGTCGCCGAGGAGGGCGATGGTCGAGCCGCCATAACGCGCCGCGCTGTAAATCCAGGTCAGTTGGAGATGCCCGCCGCTGACCGCGGCGTTGACCGCCAATTCGTGCGTCCGGCGGTTCGCCGAGGCGCGGGCGATGCCCGATGCCAGCGCGCATTGCCGGAAATACGCGTGGGCGTCGGTTCCGAGGTCCAGGTGGCCGAGATAATTGAACAGGATGGGCGCATCCGCCGAACAGCCTTTTTCCCGCCCTTCGCCGAGCCAGCGCCAGACGGTGTAGTCGAATCCCCATGCGGACTGGCGGCGGAACTGCTCCTTGAGGTCCTTGATGATGCCTCCGGTGGCGTTCGCCGGATCGATATCGAAGGTCACCGGGTAGGAGGTCGTGAACCGTCCTATCGTCCGCGTAAAATCCAAATCCCTGAACGGGCCGTTGTCGCGGCTGTGCGCTTCGACCTCCACCCGCAACCGGTGCAGGCCGGACCAGTCCGAAAGACCTTTGACGACGGCGATGAGCAACAATTCCTGAACGCTGGTCCGATAGGCCGCTCCGGCTTCCTGAATGAGCGCCCGAGTGAGTTTTTCGGAGAGCTTGACCGTATACTCGGCGGCATCGGCTTCGGTGTTCGTGCCTGCGTCGCGATCGACCGGCAAAGCCGTTTCAGCAGCCTCCCGCGAGTGCCACCAGGATGGCGCTCTCCCCTCCCCCGCCAGGGTTCCGGCATAGTCCTGAAGCCGCGCAGCCCATTGCCGGTAAGAGGTCGTTTTGGCCGGCAAGGTCACGGCGTGGCCGGAGGCCAATTGGTCGTGGATGAGCACGAGATCGTCCAGCAGGATGCGCCAGCTCGCGATATCCATGGCCAGGTGATGGATGACCAGCAACAGCCGCGCGCCGCGTCCCCGCCCGAGTTCGAACCAGACCGCCCGGAGCGTGGGCCCCTCGCCGAGATCGATCTGTCGCTGCCAATACTCCGCGCGTTCGGCAAGAAAGGCCTCGAACGCCGCGTCAGGGATAGCGGACAGATCTTCCCGATGAAACATGGGCTGCCGCTCTTTCCCGACGTAACAGGCCCGCCAAGCCGCCGCGTCGCGGGAAAACCGCAGCCGCAAGACGTCATGATGGAACACCAGTTGCTCCACGGCGCGCTCCATCAGGCCGAGGTCGAACGGATGCAGCATGTCCAACAGCAGGGATTGATTCCAGTGATGCGGATTCGCGAGATCCTGGGCGAAGAATTTCTGCTGGACCGGCGTTAGAGGAGCCGGTCCTTCGATAATGCCTTGCTCGGCCTCGAACGGAGCCGCGCTTTCCGCCGCCAGCGCCAATTCCGCCACTGTCTGGTGCTGAAAAATCTGCCGCGGCGCCAGGTTCAAGCCGATCCGCCGAGCGCGGCTCGCCACCTGTATGCTGAGGATGGAATCCCCTCCCAGCGAAAAGAAGTTATCGTGGATGCCGACCCTGTCGATGCGCAGCACCTCGGCCCAAATGGCAGCCAGCCGGGCTTCCGCGTCGTTTCGGGGTGCGGCGTATCGGCGCGTCAATTGACGGGAAGGATCGGGCTTAGGCAGGGACCTCCGATCCAGCTTGCCGTTGGGAGTCAGCGGCAAACCGTCCAGGAACACGAAGGCCGCCGGAACCATGTAGTCCGGCAGAGCGATTTGGACATGGACACGCAGGGCTTCGGGGTCCGGTTCGTCGCCGCTGGATACGATGTACGCGGCAAGACGTTTGACTCCGCGTTCGTCTTCCCAGGCCGTCACCACGGCATCCCGCACTTCGGGATGGGTCCGCAGGCGGGCCTCGATCTCGCCCGGCTCGATACGAAAGCCTCGAATCTTGAGCTGATGGTCAGCGCGCCCCAGGAATTCGACGAGGCCGTCGGCTCTCCGACGCACGAGGTCGCCGGTCCGGTACAGGCGCTCGCCGGGGCCTGCACCGAACGGATCGGGAACGAAGCGTTCGGCGGTCAGGTCCGGACGATTCAGATACCCTTGGGCCAGCCCCGCGCCGCCGATGTACAACTCGCCGGCGACACCGTTCGGCACCGGTTCGAGATTGCCGTCGAGAACATAGGCCCGGCTGTTGGCGATCGGGCGGCCGATCGGTACCGATTCCCTTGCCCCGCTCTCCCGCACGTCCGGTTCAATCGGAAGAATCAGCGATCCGACCGTGGTCTCCGTGGGGCCGTAGTGATTGAAGATAAGGCATTCCGGACGCTGGGCGATGATCCGGCCGACCAGATCGTAGGTGAGCACGTCGCCGCCGCAAATCAACGCCCGTCGAGGCGCGATGGTCCTGCCTTCGGCCGAATCCAGGAGGGCCGCGAGATGAGAGGGCACGATCTTCAGCACGTCGATCGGCTGGCGTTCGATGTAGTCGGCGAACACGCGCCCATCCGTGGCGGCATCCTGGTCGAATACATGCAGACATCCGCCGGAAACGAGGGAAGCGAACAGGACCGTATTGCCGAGATCCGCCGCGGGCGTAGATACCATTGCGTAACGAAATCCGGCGATCGCGGAAATCTGCCCGGCAATAAGCTGGGTGTAATTAGCGAGGCTCCGGTGAGAAACCACGACGCCTTTGGATTGTCCGGTCGACCCCGATGTGTAGATCACATAGGCGGGATGGTCCGGCGTCATCGCAGGGTGCGGATCGTCGTGCGCCGGTTCCGGTCCTTCCGGCCATAGATCCATATCGAGCCGGACGATGGCGGGAAAATGGCTGGAAGCGTTCAAGCCGGTTTGCGTCAGCAATAGGCCGACGCCGGCGTCGGCCAGCACGCGGGCCACCCGGCCTTCCGGATAAGCGGGGTCGAGGGGAACGTAGGCGGCGCCGGCCTTGAGCACGGACAGGATGGCCGTCACGAAATTCGCGGAGCGCTCGACGCAAATGCCGACCCGGCTGCCAGGCCCGACTCCAAGCGCTATCAGATGATGCGCCCAGCGGTTGGCGACGGCGTTCAATTCGCGGTAGCTCAGGCGTTGCTGCTTGCACGCCACGGCCGGAAGATCGGGGGTGTTGGCCGCCTGCAGCTCGAACAGCCGATGAATGCACGGTTCTTCCGGGAGCGGCGTCTCCGGCCCGATGGCCTGATCCAGCAGCTGGATTCGCTCCTGCTCGCCGAACAGCCTCAAGCCGCCGATACTTGTTGCGGGATTCGCCGCCACAGCCTCTAAGAGATTGCGGAAATGATCGGCAATCCGGGAAACCGTCCGTTCCGTGAAAAGATCGGTGCGGTATTGGAAGGACAGCAGGAGGCTGGCTCCATCTTCGGCCGCCATCAGTTTGAGATCGAACCGCTCTATGCGCTGCCTGATGGCCAGCGGGCGCACTGGCCAATCGTTCCCGACCGACATCTCGCCGTTTTCCCCCAGAGCGAGCTGCGCCAGTTCGCTTCCGGTATTCGCTTGCGCCTGCTGCAGCACGAATAGGGTTTGATAGACCGGCCAGTGATCGGCGTTGCGCTCGACATGCAGGCGTTCCACCATGAGGGAAAACGGATAGTCCTGATGTTCTAGAGCACCCAATAAAGCGTCGTGTATCTCCGCCAGATAAACTGAAAAAGGCTTGTCGGCGGCGGGCTGGCTGCGCAGCGGCACCGGATTGACGAAGTTGCCCACCACGGACGCGAGTCGGGCCTGACTGCGCCCGGCCGTGGGAACACCTACGATCAGGTCGGTTTGACGGGTGTAGCGATGGAGCAGGACCTTGTACGCCGCGAGCAATAGGGTGAACAGGGTGACGCCGCTCCGCGCCGCGAAATCCTTTAGCCTGTCGGTTTCCTCCCGGCTCAGGCGAACCGCTACCGAAGCGCCGCGGTAGTTCGGTACCGCAGGCCGCGCACGGTCAGTGGGCAGGGCGAGGATCGGGAGTTCTCCGGAAAGCCGTTGCCGCCAGTAATCCCAGTCGGCATTGCCGGCCGGACTTTCCAGATAGTTCCGTTGCCAGGCCGCGAATTCAGCATAGCTGGAAGCCGGTGGGGACAAGCTCGGCCCTGGAACCGTCTCACCCAATTCCGAACGGATTTTTCTCAACTCGTCGACGAGCACGAGCACCGACCAAAGGTCCAGGGCGATGTGGTGGGCGCAAAGCAGGAGGGTATGCGGAGAGGCTTGAGGCCCTAGGCTATGGGCTATAGGTTCCTGGACATCCGAAGTCTTGAGCCTGAAGTCTGGAGTCTTGGTTCCATGTCGATAGAGGACCACCCGCAAGACCGGTCCGTGCGCCAAGTCGAAGGGTTCGCGGATGCGCCGCGCCATGTCGTCTTGAAGTTCGGATTCCGACCAAACCGAGGCGTCGACGGCAGTAAAGAAGTCGGGCAGGTCGGCCAGCGGCAATACCGACTGAAAGACCTCGTCGCCCTCGTTGCGATAAACCGTGCGCAGCATTTCGTGCCGCTCCGCCAGGCGGTAGAAGGATCGCCGCAAGGCTTCCGCGTCGGCGCCGTTCTCGATGCGCAAGGCTAGATGCAGGTTGTAAACGATGCTGTTCGGTTCCATGTGTTGCATCGTCCACATGGAAAGCTGGGTCGAAGAAAGGCTCGAGGCTAGAGACTCGAGACTTGAGGAAACGGAGACTATTGCCTGTTCCTTGTCATTTCCTACAGCCTCCAGCCTCAAACCTTCAGCCTGACAGGCAAGAGCTTCAGCCACTTCCACCACCGACCGGTCGGACAGGAATAGCGTCAACGGGGCCTCGATGCCCAATAATTCGTCCACCGTGTGCTTGAGTTCGACGGCCTTCAGGGAATCGAGGCCCGACGCTCGCAGCGGCGATTCCATGGATACGGCGAATTCCTCGATCTTCAGCAGATGGGCGATCTTGGTCCGGAGGAAACGAGCGATCAGCGCGGCGCGCTGCGGGTGAGGAACGACGGACAAGGCTTCCTGCAGAAGTTGGAGTTGGAATTCCTGCGGCGTCGCCTTGCGTTCGCTCGCCTTCCTCATTCCACCCGAAGTAGCCGGGCTGTCCTGCCCGGCAAGCTGCGCGCCCCCTTCCTTCGGGTCGTCCGACCGCGCCAACACCGGTAGAGCACCCTCCAGGTACGCTTGCTTACAGGCTTGGCGGCGCAGTTTGCCGCTGGAGGTCTTGGGAACGCCGCCGGGCTGGACGAGAACCAGTTCGGCGGCCGTCAATTCACAAGCCTCGGCCAGGGTGCTCCGCAAGGATGCGAAAATCGCTTCGTAATCGGCCTTCCGTATGGCTTCGCGGGTCAGTTCCGCGACCACGATCGGCTTTTCCTCGTCCTGACAGGTCACAGAGAATGCGGCGCAGCCTCCGGGACGCAGGACATCCACACTGTCAGTCAGTGCGTGCTCGATGTCCTGCGGGTAATAGTTCCGCCCTCGGATGATGATCAGGTCCTTGATACGCCCGGTAACGTATAACCGGCCGTCGTCGAGTAATCCCAGGTCGCCGGTGCGGAGAAATGAGGCTTCAGGCTTTAGGCCAGAGTCCATAGGCCGGATTCCGCTAGTCCGAAGTCTATGGTCTAGAGCCTCTAGCCTCGCCCTGAAGGTGTTCTCGGATTCCTCGGCGCGGTTCCAGTAGCCTTGCGCCACGCTGGGGCCCGAGACCCAGATTTCGCCTTCCCGGCCCGGCAGGCACGGTTTTCCCGTATGGGGATCGACAATTTGGACAATATGGCGATCCGCGGGCAAGCCGCAGGAAACGAGGCTGGAGGCTGGAGACTTGAGGCTTGAGGAATCGCCGATCTTGGGTTTGGCCTTTGTTTCCTCCAGCCTCACGCCTCCGGTTTCTAGCCTCGCTCCTGTTACAAACAGCGTAGCCTCGGCCAGACCGTAACAAGGAAAGAAACTTTCGCGGCGAAAGCCGCATTCGGCGAAGGTGCCGGCGAAACGCTCCAAGGTCGCGGCGCGTACCGGTTCGGACCTATTAAAGGCCAATGTCCAGGCGCTGAGATCCAGGTCGCGCTTTTGTTCGGCCGTCACCTTGCGAACGCAGAGATCGTAAGCGAAGTTGGGACCGCCGGAAGTCGCGGCCCGGAATTCGGAAATGGCCTTCAGCCAGCGTACCGGCTTCTCCAGAAAGGCCATGGGCGGCATCAGGACGGCGGTAGAGCCGACATAAAGCGGCTGGAGAATGTTTCCGATCAAGCCCATGTCGTGATACAGGGGCAGCCAGCCGACCACGGTCGAGCGCTCGGTGTGTCCGAAGCTTTGCCGGATGGCCTCCTGGTTGGCGAGCAGATTACCGTGGCTCACCATCACGCCCTTGGGGTCGCCGGTGGAACCCGAGGTGTATTGCAGGAAGGCGATGTTTTCCGGCGCGAGTACGGGCGCCTGCCAACACCCGGCTTCGTCCGAAGCCACGGTATCGGTGGCGAACCAGTTCGACGCGGCGCGCAGCGCGCCTCCCACGAATTCATCCCGGAATTTTGCGGCGAGTTCCGCCGTGGTCATGATGGCGGCGGGTGCGGCATCGCGCATCACGGCCTGGAGACGCGGCAGATGCTGGCGGGTCGGAGGATAAGCCGGTACCGCGACGGCTCCGGCATACAGGCAGCCGAAAAAGGCCTCGATATATTCAAGCCCCGGCGGATACAGCAGCACCGCTCGTTCCCCGACCATACCCAGGGTCTGAAGGCGGGCGGCGATGGCGCGGGCGCGCCGGTCTAGATCGGCGAACGTCAGCCGGCCGTTTTCGATTTCGCCGTCGGCGAGAAAAACGTATCCTTTTCCTAAGGCATCCTCGTTGGCTCTCGCGCCCAGCAGCTCGACCAGATTGGAGCAAGTCATCCCAACATTTCCCGTCACTCCGGACTCCTCGAAGTTGCGCACTGCGGCCTCCTTTATGAAACGTAATTCAGATATGAGCGGTACCAGGGGAGTACCCGCTTGGCGGAAACGCCGGCGCATAGCCCGAGGGCGATCACCGTGTTGTAGTACACGTTCTTGAGCGGCATCCCTCGTCCCAATGCCAAAATTCCCTGAACGGAGCTGTCGCGGGTATGCCAGTCCACGTTGAAGGAGATGGCGCAGTCGAGACTGCGGACGTGGTGAAGCATTCCCGGGGGCATGTAAAGCATGTCTCCCGGTTCCACGGTGCACTCTCGAACCTGCGCCTCCCGAAAAAGCGGATGGCGCACGAAATTCGGGTTTTCGGCGTCCACTTCGCACCAGCGCCACC
>NZ_JBDIVO010000044.1:0-21656 GCF_039794385.1 Methylocaldum sp.
CCCCGCTGGCCTCTTGGAAGGTGGCGATCCGGCCGGCCGCGTTGAAGGTGAGCTGGTCGCGGTGCAGGGTTTCGTAGGAATAGGTGGCGTCGGCGTTCTTGATCAGCCGCGCCGCGTTACCGGGGGGCGGGTTGTAGGTGCCGTCCGGCAGCTTGACGAAGACCTCGCCGTTGAGGCCTTGCTTGACGATCACGGTGTTGCCGATCAACTGGTCGCCGAACCAGCGCTGGCCCAGGGTGGCGATGACCATCTTGTCCAGCGGCTTGGCGGTATCGCTGAGGAGGTCGAGGGCCACCAGCTTTTCGACGAGGGTGGTCACCGCATCGAGGGCGGAGTCTTCGCCGAGGCCCTGGAAGCCGTCCGAATTCACCGTGGCGGACGCGGCGAGGTTGTGGGTCCAGCCCTTGCCCAGGGGGCCGGCCTGGGTGCGCAGGCCGGAGCTGTAGAGCTTCCGGAAGTTGAGCGCGTGCGGGAAGGCGCCCGTGCCGACGGTCATGTCCTCGTGGGCGTAGACGAAATGGCCCTTGGCCATGTCGATGGGGTCGTTGAAAAATCTCCCGATCGTTTGCAGCAGGCTGCCGTTTTGAGCCGGCATGCTGTTCTGTGTGGCCGCGGTGTAGGCCGGTTGAGACAACGATGTGGTCGAAAACCCGCCGGCCAGACCGCCGCCGATGATGGCGCCGATCCCCCAGCCGCTGGCGTCAGCCCGGATGTCGAAATACCCCACGCCCGACCAGCTGTTCTCGGCCAGATTGCAGCGGGTCGGCAGGATCAGGCGACGGCCGGCGTTGACTGCGTTCTGGAAGGTGCTGAGCCAGGCCGAACAGGCCACCAGGTTGGGCTGGACGACGCTCGTGTAGTTGGTCGATTTGGCATCGTAGATGCGGTCGTTGTTGGTCGCCGCGAGGTCGATCAATTTGACCGTGGAGACCGCACTGACGCCTGCGGTCTGCTGGACGGACGTGGATTCGAAGATGCTCGAGTGCATCGCGTCGCTGTAGAAGGCCGCGGCCTCCTTGGCGGCATTGGCCGTCTGGCTGACGACGCTCAGGAAGTTGCCGGGCAGGTCGACGTAGGGGGCGGTGTTGTAGCCGGCGATGCCGATCTGGTGGTGGAACAGGGTATTGGTTTGCGCCAGTCGGTCGGTGAGGTAGTCGGAGGCGTTGACCTGGGCGATCCAGGTGGACGAGAGCACCGCGAGGCTGGACCCCAGCACCAGCTCGGAGGTGTCGGCGGTGCCCGCCGCCTTGGCTTCATCCAAACGCTTCTGATGTAACTCCACCAGCCCTCGGCCCGCAGGCCCCCAGCCGTTGCCGACCAGGAACGTCCCGCCGGCCTTGATCTGCTGGGTGAACGCCTGATTGGCGAAGGTTTGCGCGTAGGCGCCATGGGTGATGGTGAAGCTCACCGTGCCGACCGTGCCGGGCGTTACCGCCGTGCCGGTGGCCTGGGCAGCGCCATCCAGCATGAGCACCGGCTGGTTGGAGGCGTTGTAGGTGATCGTCAGGCGTTTGCCGTAGATCGCATCCGAACTGTAGGTCTTGTCGATGCCCTGGTATTGGATCCTTAAGGTGGGTCTGTAATTGGCGGGGATGTCCGCGGTCCATTCGGTCAAGGCCACCGAGGTGTCCCGGTAGGGCAAGCCGGTCTGGCGCAGGCTGCCGCCGGTGTGGGGGTTGATGGTCTTGCCGCCGACTGCGTCGTCCACGGTGCCGGCGGGCAGGTTGGTGCGAAGATAGTTCGTCAGATTGGTCGCATAGGCGGTGAGATTGTTGCGGATGTTGGTGCGGTTGACGCCCTGGATATAGTCCGCGGTGATGGTCGCGCCGCTCCGCGCCTGGGTCAGATAGGTGGAGGCGTTGTAGCCGCTGGCCGTGGTCAGGTTGATGCCGGCCTTGATCGTGTGCGGCTTGAAGCTCGGATCGAAGTGGTAGGCGGTTCCGCCGAGGGTCGCTTTCACCCACACATGGTCGATCTTGATGCTGACTAGTGCCGCGGTCGAACCGGGACAACTGCCCGCCGCCGTGGCGGTTACCGAAGCGATCGGCACCTGGCCGTTGGCGAGCAGGTTCAATACGGCGCACACGTTCGAGGTGTCGATGCCGAGCCAGTCGTGGATCTGGGCGGCGGTCAGGTTGATGCGCCCCTTGACATAACTGGCGGTATAGCCGGCTTGACGCAGCAGCGACACCATGAGAGCCGCCTGGTCGAAGGCGGTGCCCTGGTTGTCCAGAATCGTCCCGAGCGCACCTTTCTGCACGCCCCATACCGGATAGTATTCGATGTTGTTGCGCACGTACTCGTAGATCAGGTCCGGATCGTTGCGCAGGGCGCGCGCCAGCTCGGTGATGGACGCCGGGCCGGCCGGGGCGGCATCGCCACTGACGCGCAGCGTGCTCAAGGGGGCGGTCGAGGTCTTGTCGGTTGTGGCCGGCTGGTTCAGGTCGGCGGGCACCGGCCGGGAGTGGATAGCCTGCTCGGATTCCTCGGGCGTCACCGGCGTGAAGATTGCCCGATTGAGGCCGGGCAACGACTCCACGGGCCGCACCGGTGCCTTCGCCGGGGCGCCGGGCTTGGCCTTGCCGAAGGCCGGACTCGACTCGTCCACCACCGCCGGCACGCCGCCGCCGAAACTGACGTTCCCGTCGGCCGCGAGCGGACCGCTGAGAACCGACAACGCCAAAAAAATCGACACGCTGAGCTGTCGCCACATCTTCCTATCTCCCCTAATGTGTCCGGTGAGGCCAACGCCCTCGAAAATGGATTCAATTCACGAAAATACGCCCGCAAGCCTCTGACCGGTCCAACTGACGTGGATCGGCCGCGAAGCTGACTTGAGACGTGGGAAAAAAACCGGATGGCGCGGCCGATCAGCTCGGCGCTCCGGTCACCAGATGGCTGGTGCGGTTGCCCGCCGCATCATAGCTGTAGGTGATGACCACCCCGTTGCTGTAGGTAGCGGTGATCACCCGCCCCAGCGTATCGTAGGTGTAGGTCACGGACCCGGCCCAGGCCGGGCCGGCCAGAGATGCCGCGACAGCGGCGCTTGCGATGATCGATGTGTTAGCCCTGGCGCCCAAACACGCCCCGGCCTTAAGAAGGCTGGAAAAGATTGACATCCTAGCGATTCCTTGTATCCCAGTAACAAAGCGTTCTGACAGCGAAGAGTCCTGTCAGACCGGTCTTTCCGGTCTCCTGGCTGGGAACGGCCACACCGTCTGACGGATTCCTAGCGCGCACAATTTTTCCAGTGGCCCCGGTCAGTCGCAAGTCGGAAAAGGCTGATTTTGGTGTGCGCTTTTACTGACAGTGTGTACGCATTGGCCGACACCGCGAGGCGATCACGGCCAACCGGGACTCAAAGCCGGCAGCTGGTTCTTTGAGAGGTATAGCAACTACGCTTTTCCACCAAAGCTGCGGTCTACGTGGCGATCTGTGACAGCGCCAGGCTCTTGTTTTCATTCGCGAGGCGATGAACTGCACGCAAGGTATTGACATCCTTCCCCGCCTGAAGTTGGGGATTCCCGAAGACAGACCTAGAGAGATTCATAGAATCTCCGCAAGGAAACCCCTGACTTGAGTCAGGGGAGGAATTGCGGGTGCGCGAAGCGCACCATGTGGTGTACACTGTATCGCATGGTCGAAGTAGTCACGAACCGTAATTGTGTTTACCAAACAGCCTACCATGTGATCTGGTGTCCGAAGTATCAGCGCGATGTGCTGACCGGAACGGTTGCTGAGGAAACGGGGGCAATGCTAGACGCGATTTGCATGGAACGGGGATGGCCGGTGATCTCCAAGGAGATTCAGCCGGATCACATCCACCTGTTTGTCAGCATCCCGCCTGCCATTGCCGTAGCCGATGCCGTCAAGGTGCTCAAGGGTGTCACGGCCCGCCGTCTGTTCCAGACGTTCCCGGCGCTGAAGAAGCGGCTGTGGGGCGGAAGCTTGTGGTCGCCGTCGTACTATGTTGGCACGGCGGGCAATGTCAGCGCCGAGACCATCCGTTGCTACATCGAACGTTCCGAGCATGTCACTAAGAGGCGATAAGCGATGATGCGCACGGCGTCGATCCGGCTGGAATTGAGCGCGGCGCAGGCCGACGCGCTCGCTCGCCTGCGAGCGTCTTACGCGGATGCGTGCAACCGTCTTGTTCCCATCGTGCGCGAGTACCGTCTGTGGAACCGCGTCGGTCTGCACCAGCGGACCTATACGATGCTGCGCGAAGCGACACCGCTGGGCAGCCAGATGTGCTGCAACGCCATCTTCTCGGTGTGCAAGGCGTACAAGGCGCAAAAAGAACTCGGTCGCATCAGGAAGGACGCGCCGGTTCCCGGAATCCGCTTCGACCGCGCCAGCGTCCACTTCGACAAGCGCACCTATTCCCTCAAGGGCGAGACGGTCTCGCTCTATACCCTCGATGGGCGCATTGAGGTGCCAATGCGCCTTGGCGAACACCAGCGCCGCATTCTCGAATCCGGCAAGCCGAAGGAAGCGGAGCTGGTCTTTCGCAAAGGGAAATGGTTTCTCAACCTCGTCGTCGAGTCTGGCGACGTTGAACCCGTGGCATCCGGCCCCGTGATGGGCGTGGATGTCGGAGAAAACAACCTCGCCGCCACCAGTACGGGCAAGGTCTTCGGCGGCGAGCATCTGCGCGACCGGCGCGACCGTTACCTTGCCCTGCGCCGTCGTCTTCAGTCCAACGGCAGCCAGAGCGCGAGACAAAAGCTCCGGCAGGTCTCCGGCAAGGAGGCGCGGCATGTGAAGCACATCAACCACGAAACGAGCAAGGCCATTGTTCAGGCGGCAATCCAGGCCGGTGTCGCCAAGATCACGATGGAAGACCTGACGCATATCTGGGAGCGGATCAAGGCGGGCAAGCGCATGCGTGGCCGCCTGCACCGCTGGGCATGGCGGCAGTTGCAGACCTTCGTCGAATACAAGGCGAAAGTGGCGGGCATCGCTGTCGAGTATGTCAGCCCGGCCTATACCAGCCAGACCTGCTCGTGTTGTGGAGGGTTGGGGAAGCGCTCGAAACACCGTTTCGAGTGCCCTCACTGTGGTCTCCGGGCGCACAGCGACTGTAACGCCAGCCGGAACCTTGCCCGGATTGGCGAGATCGCCGTCTCGCCAAGGGCGGCTGTAAATACGCCTGATGTCGGGAGTGTGGATATGGGCAACCATGTCTGCGCTTCACAATAAAGCCTGCGACTTCAGTCGCGGGTTATTTACGTTCTTGGTCCACGACCGACTAGACGCCAGCCGGTTCCCGTACCATGTTCAGGGCGGTGTCATGCCGCCCGTCCGCCGGAGCCTCAAGAACCAACGGACAGCACAAGCCTACCCAATCACGGATATTCATCGCGGCATTGGCGTCGGCGTGTGCCTGCCGACCGCAGCGTTCGCAACGGTAGGCGTGTTTCTTCCTGCGGTTGATATGCCCGCAGGCGTGGCACGTTTTGCTGGTGTAGGCAGCTGGAATCTTTTCAATGGCTATGCCCGCCAGTTGCGCCTTGTAGCCGGTAAAAGGCCCGGACGCCCGCGGTTCAACGGGAATCCGGTTTCATTCGTTATGCCGGCAGGCCGCAGGCCCGGCAATCAGAACAGCGACGTCCCTTTCGTCAGACCGCGAAAAAGACAGGCACGGTTCACACGTTGAGGAACGGCGCATGCATTGGCGCGCGTTCCCGATAACCGCTACAACAGACGGACTTACTCGCCGCCGTCATCGATGTCGCCATCCTCCACTCTACTTTGTTCAAGCCGTCGGCAGACCGCGACGATGATGCCCTCCATGGCTTCCCGCCAAGGGCCTATCATCCGGTACGGCCGTCCATTACGGCGATAGAAGGCGACCATCCCGAGCCGCTGCCGCAGCCAGGGATCGCGCTGAAAACGTTCCCGCATCAGCTGGACGTATGCCTCGTCGTCGCCCTCCCAGCCAGACGGCGGGGCGAACGGATTGCCCGGATAACCGCCCGGAGCCGTATCCACGAGCGTTGTATCGACGATGCCCATGTCTTACCCCTCCTAAGCGGCGCGCCGACCGGCCGATCGCGAGAACGGGAACCCGGACGGACCCTGTGTCACCAGAACGTCCAGCCAATCGACGCCCTCCCCTTCGGCTGGCCGGAACCGGTCCGGCAGCCAGATCTCGGCCGCCAGGCCGCGATCGGACATACGCTTCCGTAGTCCTTCCGCCGCCTCGAGGCCTGCGCGCTTGCCTTTTCGGAGCGGATCGTCGTCCGCCCAGATCAGGAGCGTGTCGATGCCTTCCGGCGGCTCGAACGATTTCATCAACGCCGCGTTGAGCGTGGCCCAGGTCGGAAGGCCCGTCGCCTCTTGCACGGCGAGGGCCGTCTCGATCCCTTCGGCCACCCCCAGCACGCGGTCCGGCGCGCCCAGCCGGATGGCCGCCCCGGACAGGCGTTTCCCGTCCGGAACCGGCATCAGCTTCTTCGGCGATTCGACCGGCGCTTTCCGGCCGTCGGGCGTCAGAAAGGTCCGATGAATCGTCACCGGTTCGCTGGCTGAGGACAAGACCAGGCCGAGCATGGCCGGGAACACGCCGACCAAGCGTCCGTCCTCGGTCCAGTACTGAAGCGCCGGATGGTACTTCAGGTGGGTCAGGTCGGACGCTCTAACGGCCAGTCCCCGATGAGCCAGATATCGGCGCATGGGCTCCGCATCCGGATGATCGACCGGCCGTGCGGCGCGCCAGATGGCCCGGAGGACTTCCCGGGTTCTCGCATCGTCCGTCTTGACGACCGGGCGCGTGGCTGGACGTCGGCGGACGGGCATGACCGGCTTCGTGCCGACCAGCCCTAGAACATTCGCCACGGCTTCGAGTGCGTCGGGGAAACTCCATCCCTTGAGCCACATCAGTAGCGAAAATCCGTCCGGATAGGCGCCGCAGGTGTTACAGACGCCGCCCCCGGTCTGTTCGACATCCCGATACAGCCGAAAGCCGTCGCGTCCGCCGTGGACAGGACACGGCACATGCCTTCCGGGCCTCGCTAAGGCGGCCTCCAGTTCCGGCGCGAGAGCACCCAGGACGGTCAGCCAGGCGCCGCGGGCCGCGTTCCGCACCTCCCAGGATTCCAGAGATGATCGAGTCGTCATGCTGTGTCTCCTCTTGAAAAAAGAAACCCCGCCATCGGGATTTCCTTCAACGTCCGCCGGGGCGCTGAAGGAAACCCCGGCGTACGGGGCGGATTGCTCGAAATCCACCCGGAGGAGACAGATTTCCCCTGACGGGGAGCGCGTCTCCCCCAGGGGGTCAGATGTTTGAAGGGCGTGGCGGCTGACCACGCGCAACGAAAGTACCGTTCGTTTGGGGATCGGCCGGTGGGTCCGGCTCAGATCCCCAAACTTTTGCGAACCGCTTGCCTGGCTTCCGGGTAAGGCAAGCCAGGGCAGCAATAACCTCTGAACGCAAGCACACGAATAACGGCCGCCTTATGCAGCAGCGTCATCCGGTCCGCATGATGACGCAACACGGCGACCAGATCGTCGGTTGACGACTTGCACGCCGCGACCACGAGACTGTGGAAACGGCGCCGGCGTTCTGATTGACTCATGACAGCCTCCGTTATTGGCAGGGGTCCGGGGGCGTCATCCCCGTCCGGGAACACGCGACCCCGGACGGGTTGATACAACGTCGGTGAGGTTAGTCGGCCCGCTTGAAAAACACGGCGGTGCCCGGTTTTCCTCGGCCGACGAAGGTTTTCCCGCTTCGGCGGAAGTAGAGACGCTGGCCGGTTCGAGAGGCTTCGGCGATGCGGTCGCCGGTCCACGTGGACACGATGATCGAACCGCCCAGTGCCTCGGCGGGGTAGAACACGGCGCCCTGACCGACCTCGCAGGTCTCGTCGAGCCCTTTGATTTCGGCTGCACTCAGGGCACGGTTGTGAAGCTCCGCCTCCCCGGGGATCACATCGACTCGCCCGAAGGTCGGTTCAAAAACACCGTGACCGGCGGCGACCAGAAGATAGCCGAGGCAGCGCTCGATCCCCTGATCCTCATAGGTGATCAACGAGCCTAAGTTGTGAAGCGCGGCTCGCGCCGGTGTCCGGCGTTTCTTAGATGTTTTCATGAAAAGCTTCTCCGATCGTTGAAAAACCGGAGAAGCGCTCCCACCGGGGAAGCGTTTCCCCGGTCGGGTGATGAAAATGGCCGTCGCGCGCCTGAAAAGGCGCTGCGGCTGTTACGGCTAGCGGAGTTCCCTACAGCAGACCGTGTTCAGCGAAGGAATAGACCGCGTCGGCACCGACGATGAAATGGTCGAGGACGCGGATGTCCAGCAGATTCAAGGCGGTTTTGAGCCGCTCGGTGATAGCCTTGTCCGCCTGGCTGGGTTCCGCCAAACCGGACGGATGGTTGTGACAGAAAATCACCGCCGCCGCATGGCAGTCCAATGCCATCTTGACCACCTCGCGCGGATATACGCTGGCGGCGTCGATGGTGCCGTAAAACAACTCCGAGAATGTGATCACTTTGTGTTGATTGTCCAGAAACAGACCGGCGAAGACTTCGCGGTCGTACTCGGCCAGTTTCAGCTGAACGGCGTCCCGTGCTGCATCCGGCGAGGTCAAGGCGGCTCCCCGCCGGAATTTGGCGGCGATGCGGCGTTTGGCCTCGGCGATGATGAGATCGGAATCGGCAGGAATGTAGTCCCCTATCCGATCGCGGATATATAGCGTTGTGCTCATGGGATTCTTCCTCAAAAATCGGAGAAACCCATGCCCCGTCGGAGATTGGGTCTCCCCGATGGAGATTGAACATCCGTCCTGCTTACCAGAACGGAGGATAAGGACTTACCGGGTCAGGCCCAGTAGAGTTCCCAGCAGAGTAATCGCATCCTTGTTTACGATCAGAATGGCGAACAGGAGCACCAGAAAATAGATGGTGAACTTCTTGTCCAACTGGACCAGGTCCGCCTTGGTTGCCATGCGCGGCTCCCAGCCGTCGATTCGGGCATCGACCCGACCGATTACGGCAAGTAATTCCCTGCGCAATGATTCAATGTCCTGATGCAGGCTTTCCTTTACCGAGAGGACGTCCTCCTTGCTCGCCAACTCCTTCCGCAGTTCCTCGATGATCTCCAGCTTTTTCTGCTGGGCAACCTCGATGCTGCGGTTTTCGATCAGCGTGAGGCTCGCCTCGATGGCATGCGCCACCTGGCGGCTGTCGTCATGCCCGAAGTGACGTTCTAAGATGTCGTAGATTTCGATCGGCAACGTCATACTTGTGCTCATTTTTGTGCTCCAATCAAAAACGGGAGCACAGCCCCCTTCGGGAAACCGGCTCCCGAAGGGACAACGAAAGTTTAACAACGCTACGTATTGCACGCGAGCCTAGGTTAGGCCGCGCGCGTATTCCGGCGTTCCTGCCGCCGGAGATAGAAAAATAACCGCTCGCGCAACTCGTCAGGGTCACACCCGCAGACGCGGGCACACGTGACGAAGCTGAACGGCTGTTCGTCGTTCGAAGCAATCCACTGAAAAATGGATTGCCGGGTCTCTTCGCCCACGCGGCTATCGCCCAGCGTATGCAGTGTCCGCTGAAGAATGTCTTCGTGGAGCTTGAAGACCGCCTCGTCCGTCAGGCCCCGGAACAGCTCGGCGGGATCTCCACCATTGAGCCCGCCGACGAGCAGCTTGGCCAGCTCGGACTCGCCTTTCCCCGGCCAGCGGCGAAAGACGATTTCAAGCGGCGGCAGCGAGAGGCCATGGTAGCGGCATACGGCCTCATATTCGCTCTCCGTGACGCCGAAGAGATCTTCCGCGATCGCTTCGAGTTTCTTGGCAAATGCTTTGGGTTTCATAACTAATCCCTCCTGCTAGCAAGCCGAAGGGATCAAGCCCCGTCAGGGAGCGATCTCCCTTCGGGGGTTGCAGATTCATCGCTCCGGGGTATCCTGAGTAACCGAACAAACCACGGAGCCTGTTGATGCCATTAAAAATGATCGAGGGCGGCAAACAGCATTACCTTGACGAGGCCTGGAAGGCGATCGAACAATTCGCGATCACCGGCGATCCTTCTCACATGGAAAAGCTCTACGAGATCGATGCGCTCATCGCCCCGCGAGGCCATCTCAGAGCTGTGCCTTTGCACGGCGATTGCCCGCTAAAGGTGTTCTGATGAACGAAAAACGTTTTCAGGTCTTCGACGGCACCAAACAACGCCGTCTTTTGGAAAGGCGCGCGCTGATGGCTTTCGATGTCCCCGACGAAGAATTCGAGGCCTTGCTGGAGAAACTACGCCCTCGTGGGCGTCTTACTCTCGCGTATTGCGCCGATTCTCCAGCCCCGCAACCTCAGATCGAGCTTGAAGCTCTTCTATGACCTTGCCGATCATCCAACGAAGATCTCGCTTCGTCTCGGAATCGATAAGCGTGCTACTGAGAGCTTGAAGTCTTGCTCGCTCTCGGTTGATTTCAGCGTCTGATGCTTCCTTTAAAAAGCGCAGATAAGTCGATACAAAGTCTTTATCCATGCGTTTCTCCTAGGGCTGCATACCACCGGAGAAACGCCGATCCCGGACCGGGAGGACGTCTCCCGGCGGGATGAATGTTGAATTGACAGCGGGATGTTCCCGCAGGCGTCGGATTACCGGTCTTGACGTATCCGGTTCGGAGAAGGTTCGTTTCCCCGCCGCCTTATGGCGGAACGCCTGCCGAAGGCAGGAGTCAACGCCCGTCGAAACGAGCGCATGAACAATCGGCTTTTCCGCTGGCCTCGTTCACACAAGATCAGTGGAAAAGGGATCACGGGTATTCGGAATGAATCCGCAGGGCAATCAGGCTTAGCTGGCCGCTCGAGTGGACACGTAGGGAATGGCGAAAGGCGGCTAACCCCTCGCGGGACGCGGGAACTGGACTTCGAAAGAAGTTCGGGAACGACGGGTTACGTCTATAGCCCTAGGGAACGATTTCCCCATGGCTGGCATCGGGCTGTTTTGTTTGAGACCCCAGCTAGGTCTGCCGCGACGGCAAGCGCCGAGACGGGTCTAATTTTTGTCTCTAAATTGATCGGCTGTCAATCAGTCTGAACTCCAGATTTTTGCCGCGATACGCCCATGGACCACGATCAAAGCTACAAATTGCTGTTCTCCCACGCCGAGATGGTGGCGGACCTGTTGCGGGGATTCGTTCGCGAAGACTGGGTGCAGCAGTTGGATTTCGATAGTCGCGAGAAGGTCAACGGCAGCTATGTGGCCGACGACCTCCGGGAGCGGGAAGGCGATGTCATCTGGCGGGGGCGTTGGGGCCGGGAGTGGCTATACGTCTATCTGCTCATCGAGTTCCAATCGACGGTTGATCGCTACATGGCGGTTCGCATTCTGGTCTACCTGGGGTTGCTCTACCAGGATCTCGTCCGGACCGGACAACTTGCCGGCGAAGGGCGGTTGCCGCCGGTCTTGCCGATCGTCCTCTACAACGGCAACCCGCGTTGGAGCGCCCCCATCGATATCGCCGATCTTATCGTGCCGGTTCCGGGCGGATTGGAGACTTACCGTCCTCGGTCGAGGTATTTCCTGCTGGACGAAGGCCGCTATGCCGAGAGCGAACTCGCGCCGCTCCGAAATCTCGCCGCGACGCTGTTTCGACTGGAAAACAGCCGGACGCCGCAAGACGTGGAACGGATCCTCGCGGCCTTGGTCACCTGGTTACGGGCGCCGGAACAGAGCTCTCTGCGGCGGGCCTTCACGGTCTGGCTGAAACGGGTATTTTTACCGGGCCGGTTGCCGGGGGTAGAATTGGGCCGTATCAACGACTTGCAAGAGGTACAGAGCATGTTGGCGGAACGCGTCACCGAATGGACGGAAGAATGGAAACGCCAAGGCCGGCTGGAAGGCGAAGCGGCGTTATTGTTAAGGCAACTCGAGCAACGCTTTGGCCCCTTGAACGAGGCCGATCGGACTCGCGTGAGCCGAGCCGATGCCGAGACGTTGCTCCATTGGGGTGAACGGGTGCTGACGGCGCAGGCCATTGAGGACGTGTTTGATCTTTGATGCTGCCTCGTATCCGTTTAATCGTGTGTAGAGCGGAAGGCTTCTTGGGACGCTTGTACAGTCCCGCGAAACGGTGAGTGTTCTTTTCTGCTTTGGAGTAGCAGACCTCAAGTTATCCGCACTCTTGGAGGGATTATCGTGAATGTCAATACCGAAACCTTTCCACGACGTCACCGGATCACCGTTGAGGAATTTCACCGCATGGGCGAAGCCAGCATCTTTTCCGAAGACGACCGGGTAGAGCTCATCGAGGGTGAAATCATCGACATGGCGCCGATCGGGACCAAACATGCAGAGACGGTACGAAAACTCATTCGTATTTTGGCGGGCAAACTTCCCTCACAAGCGCTGCTGGATGTGCAAAATCCCGTACTCATTAACAGTGGTAATGAGCCCCAGCCGGACGTTACGGTTGTCAGAAATAGAAGTTACATCGATGCCCACCCAGGCCCAGAAGACGTTTTGCTTTTGATCGAGGTGGCCGACTCCTCGCTCACCTACGACCGTTCGGTCAAGATTCCCCTGTATGCCCGTCACGGTATCCTGGAAGTCTGGTTGGTGGATCTTGAAAACCGGGCCGTCGAGGTGTTCCGGGAACCGTCTGCCGACGGCTACCGAGACGTGCAGCGATACATTCCGGGCGAACGTCTGACGCCTTTGGCGCTTCCGGAGATTGATGTCGATCTCGTGGAACTTCTTGGTTGATGCCTGCTGCACCTGTTGAAGGAGCGGGAACCCTCTGCTCAGGCCCGCAACCTTTCGAATTGGGTCAACCACCATACTGAGAAACGCACCGCTTCGAGACAGTCCTTGCGAAACGGTTCAGAGAACCCTGGCTTCCATTTCCGCAAACGTTCCTCTAGCAACCCTTCGCAACTGGTTTTCAGACAGATAAAAACTCGTTACCGTTTTTTACACACTCACGCGTGCCGCTTGAATTGGAGTCACGCGGCTTGCAGACTGAACCCAAACGAACGATCAACAATCAGTTGAGCCGTTTCGTCTCGGTAGTGCCGAATCGAGACGCGCATCCCCTTCTCCCAATCAATGCCAGAACGGCGACATTCTTCGAACAGCTGTTCGGGACTCCAGACTAACCAGTCATTCGATACCCGTGGAATGGTTTGAACAAAGCTGCTCCGATCTACCCACCGAAATTCCCCATTGCTCGGCAATAGAAAAAAGTATCGCTCCTCTTCATTGACACTCACGTCAAACGAATCGTCTTGCTCCCGCAAAGGGTACTCATCATATACAGACTGGCTGATCCACCAGGGTGTCACTGCGTCCACGTCGAACAAGCGCCTCGCCGCGAGATCAAGCACTCGACGAATGCTTTTATTGTCCAGTTCCGAGAACAGGTGGCCGTCGAACATCAGACCCGCATTGATAACGCGTAAGCTGTCCCAGTTCAGCAACGCCTTTAGATCGTGAGACGGATAGGCTTCATCGCCGACTTCGAAGCCGGGCCTGTGGAAGACTTTCTTTTCGCCCTTCGCCCAGCGATAGTTGTATTGCAAAAGTGCGATATTCGGCTCGCGGATCTCGCTGCGCCGGTGACGGTTGACGCGGCCAGCGGTTTGCACGATGGAGCGAGTGCTGGAAGGTTCGATTACCGCCCAATCGAAATCGTGATCTCTGCCAATTTCCTCGACCGGTGTCGCCACGACGATGAACGGTATATCCGTACTTTCATTGGCGGATAGTAGCTCGAAGAGCTCGGCGTCCTTCTCGATTCGATCATTTCCTCGCTTTCGGTTCAACAACCCGTCCAACCGCTTTTCCTTGAGAAAACGTTGAATCGTGTTATCTTGCGAGTGGTAGCAGGCGACCCGCGCATGCGGCAGATTGGTTGCGAGGAACCTCGCCATAGCGATAGCCGACCCGATATTGGCAATGCGCACGAGGCCGAAGGAGATGCGTTTGCCAGTAGGGCCATGAATCCAGGCATGGACCCGGTGAAGCCGGTTGACGCTTTCAAGAATGGCGGACCGCCACGCGTCGGTGGATTGCTCCTCAATCGTTTGCAAGTAAGGGATACGTTCCGAACGTTTGCCGAGTGCGGGCCGAATGTGGCTGATTTGGTCACGGTAGGATTCCAAAAAATCCGCTTCCGCGCCGGTTTCGATGATCTTTGGCACCGTGTAGTTGTCGATAAAGGCATAACCGAACGCCGGAACGGTACCCGTCAGGGCTGCTCGCAACCTCGCGCCGCTGTGATAGGCCGTGTAAATCGCCATCGCTACCGGTTCTGCCAGGGTGGCGGTAGAGCAGATGACATTACGCCCAAACAGGGCCGCCATCTGGACCAAGCGCAATATCGCTACAAGTGGCTGTGGGTCATAGCTATCCACCTCGTCCAGGACCAGGTCACTGTCAGCCAGTCGCAATAGGGCCGAGACGTGATGTCCCTGGCGGTGCGGCATGCCGGCTGCCGCGAGAAAGTCCACCGTCGACACCAGGATCGGTGCGCCCACGACGGCACGGAATGCGGGTTTGTGTTCGGCAAACCGTTCAAGCCAACCCGGAATAGTGAAATCCTCCCCGGAAGCTTCCAAGTCCGGCTCCGCTTCGTTGCCGTCCGTATCCGCCTCCTCTTGCCGCTGCGACTCATGCAACGCCAGGGTCACCTTATCGCCTATGATGCAGGCCATTTCGTCTGTGCCAATTTGCAACTGGGTTCTGAATGCGTCACCGGTTTGTAGGGTAAGCGTGCGCAGGTTAAGCGCCACGGCAAAGCGAACCTGCCCCTGCGCTAATACAGTGGCTGCACGCGCGTTCATGCGGGTCTTGCCGCTGCCGGTGCCTGCGATGTTGAAGACCAGCATCGGTTGGTCGGAGCGCTCCCGGAAAGCTGCCAACGCCTCGGCGGCACGGTTTTGCCAAAGGTAAGGCGCTTCCGCGGGTTGACTGATAGCCTCTACGGCTTCTTCCGAAAGCCCTGGCAGGCGCAGCGTCGCAATGCGGTAAGCGGCGTCACCGGCGGCGTGGGCCACTTCCTGAAGATGCCAGTCCAGAGGCTGGCTGAGGCGGCCCTCATGAGTATTGGCATACAGTTCCGATTCCCCGGTTTTCGGCTGAGCCGAAATCACATGATCCGCCAGAATGAGGCTCGCACGGGCAATGATCGCCACGACACGCCAATAAGCGCGGTCCTTGTCCGGCGCCAGCTTCTCCACGCGCTTGATCAGATTCCGGACGGCATCGAACAGTTTGGACGACAGAGGCGCTTTCGGCAAGAGTCCTTGGCGATCCAGCGGCTCGCCGGAAAAATGGTTGGTATGGTCTGGAGGAAGCGCCTTTTTCCCCTTCGGTCCCAGCAGGCGATGATGGGTGGCTACCAGATAATCGAGGGCCGCCCAGGCGGATTCGATGCCCTCCTCCAAGGCGTTCGATTCCAACCAAGCTCGATTCCCCACCTTTTCCCATGCATCGTCCCAGGAGTTTCCAGCCCGCATTGCTTGCAGCACGCGCATGGAGATCCACTCGTGACGTATACAGTCCGTCTTGCAGCTCGCCTCGCTCAACTTCTGCTGAAATAGCCGAGACGCCTTACCGAAATCGTGGCACCAACCTGCGGCTTGGGCCAGCAGCGAAGCCATCCGCACCCAGTCAGCCACCGGCGCCTTGATTTTCACCGTCGTCGTACCCAGCGGATAATGCCCGTCCGGACCGAAGGCGTCCCGCGAACCGACGACCCACAACAGTTTCATCCGCATCCGCCCGTCATTGCGATAGCAAGCTACGGCCGTTTGGCGGGTGGCCGAGCGTTTTAGAGCCGCGCGTACTTCCCGCAAGCCCTCAAGCGTAATCGGCGAAGCCCAGGCGCGCTCGCCAGTCCGGAGCGCGTAGCTGTCCAGTATGGCGCGGGTTCGCTTGAGCGCTTTTTTCTCGCATGCGGATATGAACAACACATGCACCGGTTTATTCCTCTATTCGATAAATGACCGGCCAGACAGCGTCAGCACTGGCAGGTTCGTCCGAGAAGCGTCGGAAGTATTCGAAGATGCCCCGGCGGGGCAGCGACACAACATCGTCTTGAATCCCTAATTCATGAGCCAGGGCTTCACGTTGGTCCCTCGTCAAGCGGGGGTCAAATCGGACTGGAATCGCGTCCAGCCGATCCTCTCCCGACTGGCGAACAATATCGTTCGGCAGTGCCGCGTCGGACGCTTCGGCGTCGAAGACACGCGGCAGTACGAAGGTCCTGACAGGATAGCCGGGTGCCTCCAAATCCTGAGCGACGATCCGCCATTGATCCCCCAGGCGTTCCAGCCCAGCCGGATAAATCAGCCGCCAGCGCGCTGTTTCGCCCCGCCGCAATCCAACATAACAAATCCGCACCGGCCGCTGCCAAACGATGGCCTTTACGATTTCCGTTAACGCACCGGACTTCTGCGGTGCCGCTGCTGTCCAGCGAATTCGCTCTACCGGCAGTTCCTGCTCCCGCAACCCCGTGTGACGGAACTCCAGCCAGCCGTTTTCCAGGCATTCTATCAGTTGGGTTTCTTGAGCTTCCGGCGGTATCTCCGGTTCTTCTCTGAGCCGTACTGCTTTGCCGGTGCGCTCGAGCGTTCGTGGCCAATGGGTGGCCGCGTAGTCCATGGCCAGCGTGGCCTTCGTGGTGCCGATCCGATCAAACGCCTCTAGTACGTCCCGCCGAGTCACATATCCGAAGCGAACCGCTCGACGCAAAACGAATAAGTGCACGTCATCAGGCGAACGGTAAGTGGCAATTTTCATGGTGTCACCTTATAAATCAGATATACATAAATCGTACATTCAATGGCTTGACATTGAAAATCAGGATAAATATGATCCAAAAGATATACGTCATTCGTACTTTTCTGGGAATAATTTCTTATGACGGATGTATCCAAGACCTCCAAAGAATCAGGGAAAGAGGACTGGAAGCCATTCACCTCATCGGATTATCGAGACGTCGCCCAAAAGCTGGTGCACTTTTCCGCGAAGGGAGTGAATTCCAACGCAAGCGCCTGCGGTATTCGGCTCGACAGCGGCGCAGGACTGCGCTTGCCCTATGTGTCGGTGCGGTGCTTGATGACGCGCGGCCGAACCATAGACACGGACTACACCAAGAACACCGGAAATACCGCCACAGTCGTCAAACAGATCCACAAGCTCGCCAGCGGCGAGCACGATCAGGATACTCGTGAAGCTCAAAGCCACTTGGCGGCGATCGCGCACGCCTTGAGCACGGGGTACCAAGAAGGAACCGACAGCGTTTCACCGCGACTCCGGCAGCTGTTGCTCCCGAGAGGAGTGGATTATGTCGCCATCAGTCCGCTACCGAGTGGCGGCCTGAGTCGGGAAATTAACCGGCGGGTGCAGGCTCATCTCGAGGCGCTCAAGAACGCCGAGCAGAGTGAAAGAGAGCCCGAAGTCCGTTCGGGTTTTCCGCGGTGGTCTCTAAGCCGACTGGGCATCGGCGGCGCCAACCCGCAGAATGTCGGTGCCTTGGTCCGGGACATGCAGACCGCCCTTCTTTTCGATGCCCCAAAAGAAAACCCTGAAATTCGGGCGGCTTATGCCATTCACTACAAAGGAATTCGCCTTGGACTACCACGCCAATCGATGGCGGCTTGGCGCGATTGGCGGGAAAAGGCCAAGGCCGAGAACGGCGGACGCATTCCCACCGACATGGCTCATCGCGATGCCGAGTGCGCACTGATAAAGGCGATCGGTCGGGCGGTGCTGAACCAGGGCGCTAAAGCGCTTCGCCGATTGGGGGAGAGGCGCGATGACCTGCCCGGTACCGGTCTGCTGTCGGACCAACTGCAGGACGGTGTCATTCGCGGCCTGATCGATCCCGCGGAACGCGGCAAGGACTGGCCCCGTCAATTTGGAGCGCGGGTTGCGCGCGCCATTGGCGCTTATTCATTCGGCGAAAAAGAAGGCGTCATCGCGTTGGACGGCGGCTCCCTTGACACGATCGCTCGCTGGATCGAGGAGGAAGCCCGATGATTTTCGAATACCTGCTCCTGCCACGCCTCGAAGTGCAAACGGCCAACGCACAGTCCGCCTGGTGGCTGATCAATTGCACACCGGTAATGGCCGTCGCCTTATTCACCCATAATCTTGGCCGGCACGTCGGCGTTTTTCCCCATGGGGTCGGGATCGTCCATCATGATGCCCAGCTGCTGGGTGAGCGCTTCTTCGGACAGTTTCTGCCCCAACAACGCCGCGGTGCCGTATTCATTGACAAGCACGATTACTCGTCCAAGAACAAGAACGCGCTTTCGCTACAGCCCACCGCCTCCTGTCATCTTACGCTTTCGTTGCTGCTGGCTTTCGACAGCCGGGAGGGTCTGCCCTCGCCATCAAAGGTCGAAAGATTCCTCGTCAACGCGCGGTTGGCTGGCGGCCAAATCATCAGCCATGGCAAGCCCAAGCCGCTGAATACACGAGATGAAATCCAGACCGCTATTCGGACCGGCTATTGGATTGTCGAACGGACCGACTTGTTGGAAATGTCGGACGAACAGGGCGATCCACTCGATGCCCTCATTCAAGCCTGTACTCGGTTCCGTCAGCGCGAGAACGGTGCGTCGTCCGTCACGGACCAAGCCGATGTCCTTGACACTTGGATTGTCCCCACCACGTTGGGCTACGCCACACTCACCGAATTCGCCGCCCGCAAAGGGGCACGCGAGGGCTACCTCCATGCGTACGCCGAGCCTCTAGTGGGGCTCGTGCAATACGTTTCCGTTCATCGCCTCGCCGACAGGCCCCTGCCCCTATGGCGCTACGCCTGGCCGCGCGAAGACGTCTTTATCGTTACCCAGAAGGAGAGTTGATCCATGACCGATACGGTATTCAAGAAGCTGCCGGGCGTTCTTTCGTTCCAACGCGGCATCGTCATATCCGATGCCCCGTTTTATAACGAAATTGGTGGCCAGTTCGAACAGTACCTGGTTTATGTGATCCGGCACGGTATTCGAGGTACGCAGAATATCAATAAGAGCGGCAACGGCGAAACCGCCGTAGCGGCAGAAGCCAAACGGCAGGAAATTTCCAACATCCAAACTACCGACTCTGCCAAATTGGCCCCAGATGCGGATGCCTTGATCGTCCGGTTTTCCCTGCGTTTCCTTGATTTTTCCAAGGCTCTTTTCGCCTGCGCACCGGGCGCCAAGGACACCGAAGCCGAAATTGCCGCGTTACGCCAAAGCATCGACGGGTTCATCGACCGTGCCAAGACCAGCGATGGCATCCTCGAAGTGGCTCGCCGTTATGCCCGCAACATCGCCAATGCCCGCTGGTTGTGGCGCAACCGTCTGATCGCCCGTACCGTAACGGTTACGGTGAACCACGATGGCAAGCATCTAGCCACGATTGATGCCTTACGGGTGCCTCTCGGACGTTTTGATGACTATTTGGAAGATGAAAAAAACGTGGCACACGTGATCGTTGAAGGTTTGCGCGGCGATGTTACCGCGACACTGGATATCCTGGCCCGCGTCGAATTCGGCGGCAAAGGGGCGATCGAAGTTTTCCCCTCGCAAAATTACATCGAAGACAAGCCGAGAGGATTCGCCCGTTCGCTGTATTGTCTGGGCGCGCCGGAACGCGCGGACAAAACCACCGGTATCCGCCGTATGGGTCATGCCGCGCTGCGCGACCAGAAAATCTCGAATGCCTTGCGCACCATCGACACCTGGTACCCTGACTTTCCGACCTTCGGACGACCGATTCCGGTCGAGCCCAACGGCGCCAATTTGGAAGCTCAGACGTTTTTCCGCGACGCGAAGAAAATCTCAGCCTTCGATATGGTGAAGCGCCTGAATCAACTCGATCCTTCCTCGCCAGACGGCATGTTCGCTATCGCGAGTCTGATCCGGGGTGGCGTTTTCTCGGAAAGCGGAAAATGAATCCTCGCCATTATCTCGACTTTATCATCGAACCGAAGGTCGACGACGGCGATCGCACGCAAAGGCGCGCCGCTGGCGTGCCCGCCGCTGTCGTTGCCGGCGCTGCACTTCGGGTTTTGCACGGTGCCTTCAAAGAACGGCCCGGACGGTACGCCCTCGCCCTGCCCCGTTACGCCGACCGGCCCTTTTCCACATTGCGCGTCTTCGCCGGGGAGCGCGATGACTTGGACGAATTGGTGCAAGCCGTGGAAAGTCATCCCGTCATCCGGGATTACATCCAACTCGGGTATCCACGAAAGGTCCCGGTCGATTACGATGGGACCTGGACGGAATTCAGGCGTTACCGAATTCCCGCTCGTCGATCTTGCCGGAAACCTGACGATGATCTCAGGGAACGGCGGATGCAGCGGGCACAGACTGAACGGTTGCCCTTTTTCATCATGCACAGCCAAAGTACAGGGCAGCAGTTTGGTCTGTACGTGGAAATCCGGCCAGCGGCCCGTCCCTCATCAGACGGGATTCCGGACAGCTATGGTCTGTCTGTGACCACGCGGCCGTTCGCGTTGCCGGATTTGCGATGAAACCCCAAATCAAGCCGCGCTCCATCCTCCTTTCCAAGCGAGCCAATGTGTTCTATCTCGAACACGTACGGGTCATGCAGAAGGATGAGCGGGTGGTGTATCTCACAGAGACCGGTGAAGATGTAGAGCGGTTCTTCAACATACCCGAACGCAATACAGCGTTTGTGCTCCTTGGCAAGGGCACCTCCATCACCGATGCCGCCGCTCGCCGCTTGGCCGATGCCAACGTGCTGGTCGGATTCTGTGGTTCCGGCGGGTCGCCACTTTTTTCCGTGACCGATATCACCTTCCTGGCGCCACAAAGCGAATACCGTCCAACAGAATATATGCAGGCCTGGGTAAAGGCCTGGTTCGACGAGCCGCGCCGTTTGAAAATGGCGAAGCACATGCTGCGGCAACGGCTGGAATGGACATTGGAAGCCTGGTCGGATAATGCAGAACTACTGAAACGCCATGTCACAATTCCTGATAGCTTGCTACGGCGTTTCGACGCCGATGTCGGCGCTGCTGAAAGCACCCAGGCACTGCTCCTAGCCGAGAGCCACTGGGCGAAAGCCCTGTATGCGGAGCTGGCGCGCGGTCTCAAATTGGAGTTCCGACGGGAAGAAGGCAAAGGGACACGGGAAACCAAGGCGGATGTCATCAACGGGTTTCTCGATCATGGCAACTACATTGCCTACGGTTATGCGGCGACGGTTCTGAACGGCCTGGGTATCAGCTTTTCGTTACCGCTGCTGCATGGCAAAACTCGCCGTGGTGCGTTGGTCTTCGACGTGGCGGACCTTGTGAAAGACGCATTTGTGATGCCCGCGGCCTTTCTCATGGGTGCGAAGAAGGTTAAACAACAGGACTTTCGTAGCGCCTTGATCGAGACCTGTCAAAAACAGGAAATCCTCGACCGCCTTTTTACCTTCGTTTCTGAGCTTCCGCAAAAAAGCCTTTAAAATCAGCCTCATGCATGGATTAAATGGAAGTAATCCCTGTAACCGGATTTTTCATTTAACTTCATGACTAAAAAGGAGATTTATTGAAAATTCTTGAGTGTTCCGCCGAGTAGGCGGCTTAGAAAGTTCCTCGTTGAAATTTTCAGGGCTCGCACGTGTGTTCCGCCGAGTAGGCGGCTTAGAAAAATGTCAGACGGTGTTTGTTCATGTAAAACCTGTGTTCC
>NZ_JBDIVO010000045.1:0-21560 GCF_039794385.1 Methylocaldum sp.
GACCGTTTGCGATTGGAAGGGTCGCGACTAAAGCGACCGTTTGCGATTGGAAAAGGATTGCCGGCCACTGACTTTTATATCGGCGAATCGAAGTGGCTCTAGGCGGAATGATTTGAAGGTTCCCTGTATCGGCCGGCCAGCGGCTTTCTCCCGCGATCGAACCGCCTGAAAAACCATCGCTTGATCGCCTCGACCAGCGCCAGATAAACCGCCACGATCAGTACCAAAATTCCGAATAAAGCCAAGGGTGGCTCCGCAAACCCGAAATAATGCCCCAGCGGCGTGAACGGCAGCCCGGCAGCAACGCCGACCACCGCCAGCGAGGTCATGAGCAGCCAGGGATGCGGACGGCTCTTGAACGGATTGCGCCGGGTGCGGATGACAAAGATGACCAGCACCTGGGTTGCGAGCGACTCGACGAACCATCCGGTTTGAAACAGCAATTCGTCAGCCTTGAATACGACTAGCAGAAGATAGAAGGTCAGAAAATCGAACAGCGAACTGACCGGACCGATCACGAGCATGAAATTGCGGATGAACGCCATGTCCCAGCGCCTCGGCTCTCTCAGAAACTCCTCGTCCACTTGATCCATGGGGATCGGCACCTCCGAAGCATCGTAGAGAAAGTTGTTGAGCAGAATCTGGGTCGGCAGCATCGGCAGGAACGGCAGCCACACGGAGGCGCCGGCCATGCTGAACATATTGCCGAAGTTGGAGCTGGTGCCCATCATGATGTACTTCATGATGTTGCCGAAGGTGCGCCGCCCTTCCAGTACGCCGTCGTGCAGCACCCTGAGGTCCTGTTCGAGCAGGATCATGTCGGCGGCTTCCTTCGCCACGTCCACGGCGCTGTCCACGGAAACGCTGACGTCCGCCATGTGCAGGGATGGCGCGTCGTTGATGCCGTCGCCGAGAAACCCCACCACCCGCCCGCGCTGCTTGAGGGCCAGAATGATCCGGGTCTTCTGGTTCGGCGTCACCCGGCAGAACAGATTGTTCCTTTCGACGACCGCCGCCAGGGCGTGGTCATCCATCTCGGCGATCGCGGCTCCCATCAGCACGCCCTTTATGGGAATGCCGAGCTCGTGGCAGAGATGCTGGGTGACCCACTCGTTGTCGCCGCTGACGATTTTCACCTCCACACCGCTCCGCACCAGCCGCGTCAGGGCCTCTCCCGCGTCGGGTTTGGGCGGATCGAGAAACGCGGCAAAACCGGCGAACACCAGTTCGCTCTCGTCGTCCACCACGGCGTGCTGGTGGCTCTTGTCCACTTCCCGAAAGGCGATGCCCAGCACGCGAAATCCTTGCTTGCTCAGTCCGGCGAACCGCTCCGCGACCCGGCTGCGGGCGGCCTCGTCCAGAGGCTGGATGGTTCCGTGATCGTTGGGTAGGAAGGTGGTGGACAGATTCAGAATGTCTTCGGGCGCGCCCTTGACCACGATCAGCCGCCGCGCGCCGTCGTCCACCAGCACCGAGACCCGGCGCCGCTCGAAGTCGAAAGGCACTTCGTCGATCTTGGTCCAGCCGCGGACGTCGATGTCCCCATGGCGCAGAATCGCCTCGTCCAGGGGACTTCTCAGGCCGGTTTCGAAATAACTGTTGATATAGGCCAGCTCCAACACCCGGCGGCTGTCGCGCCCTTCGGCATCCAGGTGTTTTTCGAGCCGTATGCGCGCCTCGGTCAAGGTGCCGGTCTTGTCCGTGCACAGAACGTCCATGCTGCCCAAGTCATGGATGGCGGCAAGCCGTTTCACGATCACTTTCTTGTCCGCCATGCGCAGGGCGCCGCGGGACAGGGTGACCGACACCACCATGGGCAGTAACTCGGGTGTCAGCCCCACGGCCAGCGCGATGGCGAACAGGAAGGTCTCGAGCCAGGGCCGATGGAAAAACGTATTGACGAAGAGCACGAATAGCACCAGCAGAAACGTGATGCGCATCAGCAGCAGTCCGAACTGGCGCGTGCCGTATTCGAAAGCCGTGGGCGGCGGCCTCTTGTCGAGCGATTCCGCAATCTGGCCGAGAAAGGTACTCATACCGGTGCGGCAAATCAGAACACGCGCCGTGCCGCTGATGACCGAAGACCCCATGAACACCGCATGTACGGCCGACTCCGGATCGCTCCCGGCCGGCGCCTCTCCGGCGCTTTTCTCGACCGGATAAGGCTCTCCCGTGAGCTGCGCCTGACTGACGAAAAAATCGCGCACCTCCAGAACCCACCCGTCTGCGGGCACCCGGTCGCCGGCCGACAAAAGCACGACGTCGCCCGGTACCACGCCCGCCACCGGAACATCGGTCGGAGTGCCGTCCCGTATCACCCGTGCGGTGTTCGAAATCGAATCCCGAAGTCGTTCCGCCGCACGGTCGGCGCGATATTCTTGAACGAAATCCAGTGTGACGCTGGCCAGCACCATCACGCAAATGATGACGAAGCTGGTTTCCTCGTGAACGAAGGCCGAAACCGCGGCGGCGGCGACCAGCAGCAGCACCAAGGGGTTCTGAAACCGGCTCAGGAAAGCCGCAACCGCCCGCCGACGGGCGTGATTTCTCAGCACATTCGACCCATGCTGCTTCAGCCGTTGTTCAGCATCGCCTTGTGCTAGCCCGGTCGGCCCGGCATTTAGCCCGGAAAAGAGTTTCTGAAGAGGTTGGTCGAGGAAATCTTTCGAGGCCGGCATGGTTTCAGAACGTCTTCGGATATGCATAGGGGAATTTTGTCGGTACTGGGATCGATTAACCTAAAAAACGGCAATTAGACCGTGCAAAATCCCGTTCACCCTGATGTATAGAAGGGTGAACGGGATTTTGCACGGTTCACCGAAGCGGTGTGCGAGTGGCGGCCGTTCATGCTTCTATACATCAGCACGAACGGCCGCCACTCGCTTCAACTGTCGTTTTTAGGATTACTGATCAGGCCCGTAAATACCCTCCCGGCATTTCGGACCGCTGCCAAGGCCGGTACACGCTTAGGGATTGCTCACACGGCACGTCGTCATGCCGGATCGACCCGGGCCTATCCTGCTCCGCATCGCCGCGCTCGAAGCCGAGCAAATACCTCCTCGGCGGCAATTAAGCTTACGCCGAAAAACCGGCCTTGGTGCAATGGGCTGCTCTCAAACACGAGCGCCGCTTTTGATCCGGCTAAGCTCCGGTTCTCCAGCGTATTCCTGAAGAAGCGGCGGACCGCGGGGCAGCACCGGCACCGGGCAAGGCTGAACTTTGAGACGAAATCCCGGTCATCCATGCAAAGGGAATTTCTTCGGAACGGCTTACACCGGTTGAATACCGCCTTCCAGTGACTCAAGGAACAACGATGGGCTGGAATCTCGGCTTCGGCAGGCTACCAATGGTTCTGCTGATTTTTTCTGCGCTCGCGACCGGATGCATCAAGGTCGGCCCGGATTACGCCCAACCTCCCGTGGCCACGTCGGCGAGCTGGCAGGACGCGCAGGACCCGCGGCTGAAGACGAATGCCGTGGAGTAGAGGAACTGGTGGAAGGTCTTCAACGATCCACCCTCGACCGGCTGATCGGCGCCGCTTATCGCCAGAATCTACCCTTGCGGATGGCCGGAGTGCGCGTCTTGGAAGCCCGTGCCCAGCTCGGCGTGGTGGGCGAGTTGTATCCCCAAGTGCAGCAGGCATTCGGTGCCTTGCAATACAACCGGCTGAGCGAAAGGGCCGTACAGGGATCATTTTCAAGGATATTCAATTACACCCAGTCGCAGATCGGCCTGACCGCGAGTTGGGAACTGGATTTCTGGTGCCGGTTCCGACGGGCGGTGGAGTCCGCCGATTACACCCTCCTCGCCAGCTTGGCGGATTACAATAATACCCTCGTCAGCCTGACCGCCGATGTAGCGCTCAGCTATATCCTGATCCGCACCGCCGAAAAGCGGCTGGATATCGCCCGGCGCAACGTGGAAACCCAGTGGGAAAGCCTGCGCATCGCCGAGGCGAGATTCCGGGGCGGCACCACCTCGCAGCGGGACGTGGAGCAGGCCCGGACCGTGTTGGCCAGTACCGAAGCCACGATCCCGGCGCTGGACATCACCTTGCGCCAGAGCACCAAGTGGCGCGGGGCCCTACAGCATGCAGATCTGGCTGGACCCTAATAAGCTCTATCATTTCGGCCTGACCACCCTGGACGTGGTGAACGCCATCCAGGGCCAGAACGTGCAGGTGGTGGCGGGGCAGTTGGGAGCGCCTCCGGTGCCGTCCGAGCAGGCATTCCAGTTCACCGTCAATGCGCTCGGCCGGCTGGAGGACGTGTCGCAGTTCGAAAATATCATCGTCAAGAGCGCCCGCGCCGAAACGCCCGAGATCGTGCGCATCCGCGACGTGGCTCACGTGGAACTGAGCCAGCAGAATTACGCTAATTTTTCCGCGACGCGAGGACACCGGTCGGCCAATATTCCGATCTTTTCCTTGCCCGGCGCCAATGCCCTGGATATCGCCGACCGGGTGCGGGAGGCGGTCGCGGCCATGAGCCGCCAGTTCCCGCCGGGTCTGAAATACGAGATTCGCTACGACACCACGCAGTTCGTGCGGCAGACCATACGCGACGTCTATGAGACCCTGTTCGAAGCCGCCATGCTGGTGCTCATCGTGATCATGGTGTTTCTGCAAAATTGGCGGGCGATGCTGGTTCCGGCGACCACCGTCCCGGTGACCATTATCGGGGCCTTCGCGACAATGGCGCTGCTCGGCTTCGGCATCAATCTGATGGCCCTGTTCGCCCTAATCCTGGCCATCGGTATCGTGGTCGACGACGCCATCATCATCGTGGAAAACGCCTCGCACTATTACGGGCTCTCGATCACCTTGGTGTTTCTGGTGCTCGCCGCGCTCTGCGAAAGCCGGACGACTCCGGCGGCGGTCATCCTGGCGGTGCCCATGGCTCTGGTGATCCGGGGTCTGGACAATGATCTGTATATCCAGATCGGGCTCGTCCTTATGATCGCGCTGGCCAGCAAGAACGCCATCCTGGTGGTGGAGTTCGCGCGGCAGCTGCGAACCGAGGGAATGTCCATCGTCGATGCCGCCGTCGAGGCGACGCGTCGGCGGTTCCGCCCCATCATCATGACCTCCTTCGCCTTCATCCTAGGGGTCGCGCCTCTCCTGATCGCCACCGGCGCCGGCGCAGCCAGCCGGCAATCCATCGGCACGGTGGTGTTCGGCGGGATGCTCGCTTCGACCTTGTTGGCTATCCCGTTCGTCCCCGTGTTTTACGTACTGACGCAGCGGTTGAGCGAATGGTATGCAACCCGGCGGTCGGAATGATCCGGTAGCTAGGGCAGCGCAAGTAGGTGCCGCGAAAGACACGTTCGCCGGCAAAGAATCTTCGGCCTACGGGTTTCCCGATGCCTGCCGCCGTGCCGATATACCGCGATGAAACACGCTCCAAGCGCCAGTCCGTCGGCGCATCGCGGATATTACCTATAGCTCGCAGGCTCTCCTTGATGCACTATTGTTAGGCTTCGGATGCAGGATCATCTCAAGAGATCGAAGAGCCGACGAGGGATTGTCGACCTACAGCTTTCTAGGCGCCGGTTTTCCAACCTCCGCGGCCATGCCGTGGCGAAGAATGTTCCGACCCGAAGTCTCGATTACCCTAGAAACGGCAGTTGGGCGTGCCCGAGTGTGCTGCGGGTGGGTCGGATGGCAAGCCTATCCTGAGCCCCGTCGAAGGGGCGCGACGAGGCCGCAGGGTAGTCTCCCGCAGCGAGGAGCAATGCCGCCAGGCGGCCCGCCCGCCGTGCAATCGGGTGCGTAGCGGTTTCACCCAACAGGTGAGGTCCATGCCAGGCAAGATGTTCAGGATTCATCGGGCTTTTCTGGCGCATCGAAGCGGTCAACTGTCGTTTCTAGGATTATGGACCGCCGCACAGGTTATTTAGCCGCAAACGGAGCTGCGCGCTGATGGGACAGATCTTCCGACCGAGAGCCAACAGCTTTGCGCGAATCGCGCTCTTGGGGTTGGCTCTTCTCATCGTTCTGCCTTTCTGCATCGGTTTCGCGCTGGTCCGCTCGCCCTATCTGACCGGCGTCGACGACGTCCCGCATCAACCGGTACCCTTCAGCCATCAGCATCACGTCAGCGGTCTCGGCATCGACTGCCGCTACTGCCATACCTCGGTCGAACATGCGGCGTTCGCCGGCATCCCGCCGACCGAAACCTGCATGACCTGCCATTCTCAGATCTGGACCGACGCCGCCGTGTTGGAACCGGTCAGGAAGAGCTGGCGGACCGGTCAGCCGCTCCGTTGGACGCGGGTCTACGACCTGCCCGACTTCGTCTATTTCAACCATGGCATCCATGTCAGCCACGGCATCGGCTGCACCACCTGCCATGGCCCCGTGGGCCGGATGCCGCTCACCCGGCAAGCCACGCCCCTGTTCATGTCCTGGTGTCTCGACTGCCACCGCGCGCCCGAGAAGTACGTCCGGCCGCGGGAACACGTATTCGATCCCGACTGGACGCCGCCTCAAAATCAATTGGCTCAAGGCCGGCAATTGGTGCATGAATACCAGATCCGGGTCGGACAGCTGATCCATTGCTCCGTGTGCCACCGATGAAAAGAAAAACGCCATATCGAGTCGTAGGTCGGCAATCCTTTGCCGACCAAAGTGTCGGGAAAGGATTCCCGACCTACAGCAGCCTTGAGCGTTACACCGCATCGGAACATGCCTTGCCGCCGTTGAAGCCGGACGACGGCTGCCCTTTGTGGCGCAGCCTGGAGGAATTGGCCGATACCGAAGTCTTTCGGGAATTCGCGGACCGGGAGTTTCCCGAATGGACGGATCTTTGGCTGACACCGGTGAAACGCCGCCGATGGCTCCAACTGATGGCGGCTTCGCTGGTGTTCGGCGGACTCGGCGGCTGCGGCAGGCCTCCGCGAGAAGAAATCGTGCCTTACGTTAGGGCGCCGGAACACATGGTGCCGGGGAAGCCGCTTTTTTTCGCGACGGCACTGACGCACGGCGGATATGCCCAGGGCGTGGTCGTCGAAAGCCATACGGGCCGCCCGACCAAGGTCGAGGGCAATCCGCGGCACCCGGCGAGCCTCGGCGCCACCGATATCTTCTCGCAGGCCGCGGTACTGAGCCTTTACGACCCCGACCGCTCGCAAACCGTGACCAACGGCGGGCAGCTCAGCCATTGGCAGGCGTTCGTCGAGCACCTATCGGCGCAAAGAGACCAATGGGCGGCCCGGCGCGGCGCCGGTTTCCATGTTCTTACTGAGACCTTCACGTCGCCGACGCTCAACCAGCAGTTGCACGATTTCCTCCAAATGTACCCGAACGCGCGCTGGCACCAATACGATCCGATCGACCGCACCAACCACCTGGAAGGAGCGCGGCTGGCCTTCGGCCAAAAAGTGGACACGGTGCACCGTTTTGACCGGGCGGCGGTGATTCTGTCCCTGGATGCGGATTTCCTCACCGATACCCCGGCACGCACCCGCTATGGACACGACTTCATCGAAGGGCGGCGCGTCCGGCGCGGCAACGCCACCATGAACCGCCTTTATGTTCTGGAATCCACGCCGACACCGACCGGCGCCATGGCGGACCATCGCTTGCCGGTCCAAGCCGGGCGCATGGAAGCCGTCGCGCGGTCATTGGCCGCCGGACTGGGCCTTGCGGATGCTCCGGATAGTGAAGATGTGCCGATACCCGAACGGCAGCTGGACATCATGGTCCGCGATCTTTCGGATCACCGCGGCAAGAGCATCGTGATCGCCGGAGAGCACCTGTCGCCGGCGGTACACGCCGTGGTTCAGACGATCAATCAGGAGCTCGGAAACTTCGGCCGCACCGTGACCCATATCGACCCGGTCGTTTCGGCCCCTGACGATAGCCGGGGTAGGCTCCCAGCCTTGCTCGACGACATTCTCACCGGCACCGTGCAAACCCTCGTCATCCTCGGCGGCAATCCGGCATACGCGGCCCCGACCGACCTCGAGGTCGAACGAATCTTGCGCCGGGTGCCGCTGCGCATCCATTGGGGCTTGTACGCGGACGAAACCGCCGAGCTCTGCCATTGGCATATCCCCGCACTGCACGAACTGGAGAGCTGGAGCGACGCCAGGGCCTATGACGGCACCGTCTCTCTGGTGCAGCCGTTGATCGCGCCGCTCTACGGCGGCCGCTCTGTCCACGAATTGATGGCGCTGCTGATGGGACAAACCGGACGGTCGGACCATGACCTGGTGCGGGCTTACTGGCGAAGCCGTCACCGCGGCTCCGATTTCGAGTTGTTCTGGAAGAAAGCGCTGCAAGACGGCATTGTCCCCGATACCGCCGCGACGCCGAAAACCGTCTCGGCCCGCGCCGATGTCGCCAAGTCGCTGCCGCCGCCACGCAAGACTTCCGATTCATCGCTCGAAATCCGGTTCCAGCCGGACCCGAGCATCGGCGACGGCCGCTACGCGAATAACGGCTGGCTTCAGGAGCTGCCGAAACCGCTCACCAAGCTCACCTGGGAAAACGCCGTGCTGCTCAGCCCGAATACGGCTAAGCGCCTGGATCTCGCGACCGGCGACCTGGCGGCACTGAATTACCGGGAGCGCCGATTGACCGCCCCGGTCTGGATTATGCCCGGACACGCCGACGATTCCGCCACGCTTTATCTCGGTTATGGTCGCAAGCGGGCCGGACATGTCGGCAATCATACGGGTTTCGATGCCTATCGGCTGCGGGCTTCCGATGCGCCCTGGTTCGATTACGGCCTAGTCCTCCGCAAAGCCGCACGGCCGCACGGCTGGCTGAACCGGTTGCCTTCGACCGGAAACGTCGCGTTGGCCACGACGCAGCGTCACCATACGCTGGACGGCCGCGAGCTGGTGAAGGTACTCACGCCGAAGACGCTTGCGTCGGCCGGTGCGGAACCCGCCAAGCCCAATCCGTCGCTCTATCCCGAATACCGATACGAAGGCTACGCCTGGGCCATGGTGATCGACCTGAACGCCTGCATCGGCTGCAATGCCTGCGTCGTCGCCTGCCAGGCCGAAAACAACGTCCCCATCGTCGGCCAGGAGGAAGTGCGGCGCGGGCGGGAAATGCACTGGCTCAGGGTCGACCGGTATTACGCCGGGGAGCCCGAGAATCCCGAGACCTATTTCCAGCCGGTCCCCTGCATGCATTGCGAGAAAGCCCCGTGCGAACCGGTCTGCCCGGTACAGGCGTCGATTCACGATTCGGAAGGGCTCAACAATCAGGTCTACAACCGCTGCGTCGGCACCCGGTTCTGCCAGTCCAACTGTCCCTACAAGGTCCGCCGCTTCAATTTCTTCGCCTATACGGAAGCGGCCGCCACGAATGAAGGCGCACTCAGTGTCCGGGCGGTGCGGAATCCGGATGTGACCGTGCGGAGCCGCGGCGTGATGGAAAAATGCACTTACTGCGTGCAGCGCATCAGCACGGCGCGGATAGCGGCGGAACTGGAACACCGCCGCATTCGCGAGGGCGAGATGCAGACGGCCTGTCAGGCGGCCTGCCCGACCCGGGCCATCATCTTCGGCGACCTGAACGCGCCCGGCGGCGAGGTCGCCGCGCTCAGAACCGAGCCCCACCATTATGCCCTGTTGTCGGAACTGAACACCCAGCCGCGCACTACCTATCTCGCGAGACTGCACAACCCGAATCCGGAGTTCGACCATGAGCCGGGACATTGAGCAGCGAACGGACCCGGAGCGAGCGACCGTTCTGCGCTCGGATCAGGACTATGCCTCGATCAGCCGAGCGATCAGCGACAGCGTGCTGCGCCCCACGAGCCGAGGATGGTGGCTGGGGTTTTGCCTGAGCGGCTTGGGCGTCCTGATCTTCATCGCCGCCGCCGGCTATCTCTTCTACGCCGGGGTGGGGATCTGGGGCGTCAACACCACCGTCGTCTGGGGCTTCGCCATCATCAATTACGTCTGGTGGATCGGCATCGGCAACGCCGGCACCCTGATCTCCGCCATGCTTTACCTCGCCCGCCAGCCCTGGCGCACCTCGATCAACCGGTTCGCCGAGGCCATGACCATCTTCGCGGCCTCCATCGCCGGTTTGTTTCCCATTCTGCACCTTGGCCGGCCGTACCTGTTCTACTGGCTGGCGCCCTATCCCAGCACCATGGGCGTGTGGCCCCAGTTCCGCAGTCCGCTGGTCTGGGACATGTTCGCCATCGCCACCTATATCATCGTGTCGGTCCTATTCTGGTACACCGGGCTGATCCCGGACTTGGCCACCCTGCGCGACCGTGCCCGGAGCCGCGCGGCGCAATTGGTTTACGGCGCCTTCGCTCTGGGCTGGCGCGGGTCGGCGGCGCACTGGAGGCATTACGAGAGGGCCTACCTCATCCTGGCGGCGCTCGCCGTGCCGCTGGTGGTCTCGGTGCACAGCGTGGTCGGCTACGACTTTGCGACCGCGCTCATGCCCGGCTGGCGCTCGACCCTTTTCGCGCCCTACTTCGTGGTCGGCGCGATGTTTTCCGGATTCGCCATGGTCATCGTCATCACCATCGCCCTGCGCGCGGCTTTCAGGCTGCACGCCTTCGTTACTCCGCGCCATCTGGACGCCATGGCGAAAATCCTGCTCGCGGCATCGCTGATCATGGGGTACGCCTACGGCATGGAAGCGTTCATGGCCTGGTACGGCACCGATGCGGACGAATGGCGCCAAACCGTCACGACCGCCACCGGGCCGTATGGGCCCGCCTATTGGGGCATGCTGTTCTGCAACGTCGCCGTACCGCAGCTGTGCTGGTCGGCGCGCATCCGGCGCAGCATCCCGGCGCTGCTCGTCGTGGCTATTCTGGTGAATATCGGGATGTGGCTGGAACGCTATGTCATCGTGGTGAACATCCTGAGCCAAGGTTTCATGCCTTCCCAATTCCGACTGTATTTCCCGACCGTCTGGGACTGGGCCACGATGCTCGGCAGCTTCGCGCTGTTTCTCTGGTTCTTTTTCCTGTTCGTCCGGTTCGTGCCCATGGTGCCCATGCACGAATTCCGCAAACTCGCCCATGACCTGGGAGAGCGATCATGAGCCCGAACCCCTCCTTGCTGGCCGAATTTGGAACCGCGGGCCAGTTCCTGGACGCCATAGGCCGGACCCGCGCCGCGGGCTACCGCCGTATCGGCGCTTACGCGCCTTTCGCCGTGCCGGGGCTCGACGAGGCGCTGGACCTGCCGGCATCCCGCCTGCCCCAATGGATGCTGATATTCGGCATTTTCGGAGGCGCCTCGGCCTTTCTGCTGCAGGCCTACCTGGCCGCCGTCGACTTTCCCCTCAACGCGGGCGGACGGCCTTATTTCAGCTGGCCGTCCTTTACCCTGGTAACTTTCGAGTTCACGGTGCTCGGAGCTGCCCTAGCCGGCTTCTTTGGGATGTTGGCGCTCAACGGTCTGCCCCGGCCCTACCACCCGATCTTCGATGCGACAAATTTCGACCGGGCGAGTCAGGATCGGTTTTTCCTGATGATCGATTCCGACGATCCCGAGTTCGATCCGTATTCCACTCGCCGGTTCTTGGATTCGTTGAACCCGATAGCCGTTACCGAGGTGAACCGTGAAGCCGGGTAAACGCGGTTTCCGCCGCCTCTCGATGCTTGCGGGAATGCTCGTTCCATTGCTCCTGAGCGGCTGCGAACGGGACATGGCCGATCAGCCCAAATACGAACCGCTGGAGGCGGCCCCCGGTTTTCCGAACGGCCAGTCCGCCCGTCCCCTCGTCGAAGGCACCGTGGCGCGCGACACCGTTATCGAACCCCGCCCGGAACGGTCCCGGTTGCCGATGACCGAAGCGGTGTTGAAACGGGGACGGGAGCGCTACGACATCTATTGCGCCCCTTGTCACGGCCGGGCCGGAGATGGCCAGGGCATGATTCCCGAACGGGGACTTACGCGGCCGCCTTCCTACCATAACGACCGCTTGCGGAATGCCCCCGACAGCCATTACTACGATGTCATCACCAAGGGCTTCGGGGTCATGTTTTCCTACGCCAACCGGGTCGCGCCAGAGGACCGCTGGGCCATCGCCGCCTACATCCGCGCCTTGCAACTCAGCCAGCATGCGACGCGCGAAGACGTTCGCGAGGCGGGATTGGAGGATAAACTCCGGGAGGCCAAATGACGGAAACCGCGCACCTACGGATTCGGCCTGTCCTGCTTCTGCCGATGGCAGGTGTTGCGTTCGGCGCTTGCCTGTTGAGGATGTGGTGGGCGCCGGAAGCTTTTTTCCGAGGTTATCTCCCGGCCTGCCTGTTCTGGATCGGGCTGCCGCTGGGCTCGCTGGCCCTACTGATGATCCACCGCTTGACGGGCGGCGGATGGGGGAGCTTCATCCGCCCCATCCTCGAAGCCAGCGCGGGAACCCTGCCCGTCAACGCGGTACTGTTCCTGCCGCTGACCTTCGGCTTGGCGCGCCTCTATGCCTGGGCCGGACCCGATTGGACGGCGCTCGCCATTTCCGGAGGACAGGCGAGCTATTTACGGCCGGGCTTCTTTTTGATCCGTGAAGCGACGGTTTTCGTGCTTTGGTTCTGTCTGGCGTCCGCCTTGGAGCTTTGGCGCAACAAATCCGCCGAAGCCCGTCTCGACCGCCGCAGCGCGCTCGGCCTGATCGTCTATGGTCTGACCGTGACCGTATTCGGCATCGATTGGGTCATGTCGCTGGAACCCCGCTGGACCTCGACCAACGTCGGATTTCTCTCGGCCGTCAATCCCATGGTCGCCGCTCTGGCGTTCGCTGTTCTGGCCCGGTGCCTTCTGACGCCGGCCGGCCGCAACACGGTCGGGACACTGGCGTCGCTGTTTCAGGACTTGGGCGGCTTGCTGCTGGCTTTCGTGCTGCTCTGGAGCTATCTGGCGTTTCAGGAGTATTTGACGATCTGGTCGGAAAACCTGCCCGACAAGGCGATGTGGTATGTACAACGCCTCAACGCCGGCTGGCGATGGTGGACCTGGGTCATGGCCGCCGTCTGTGGTGGGCTGCCGTTTGCTTTGCTGCTGTTTCGTACGCACAAGCGCAACCCGAAGCGTCTGATCTGGGCCGCGGGGCTGGTGCTCGCGGGCAATGCACTCGATGTTTATTGGCTGGTGCTGCCGAGCTTTTACCGGAGCCCAGGCGAGCTCAGCCCTCTTGATGCCCTGCCCTTTATCGCGGTCGGCGGATTCTGGCTTTCGGCCTTTCTCTGGACCTTGCCGCGCGCCCTGGCCCAGTCCGAACCGGAGAGAACACCCCATGGCTGAACAAGACCGCGGCATCCCGCCTATCCTGACCCCCGAAGCAGGCGAAGCCGACATCAGCACCAAGGCGCTGATCGCCGCCGTGATCATCTTCCTGGTGGTGGTGATCGTCGCGAGCGCCGGCGCCTGGCTGTTGATCAAGCGCTGGGCGCATATCGAACCGACGCCTGCCCTCCCCCCCTCGCCGCAGCCCACCGTCCAGACCGAGCCGCCGCTTCAGATCGCGCCGGCGCTGGACCTTCAGACCTTACGGCAACGGGAGGATCGCCTGCTCCGGAGCACCGAGTGGATAGACCAGGGCGCCGGCATCGCCCGTATTCCGATCGAGGACGCAATGGCCTTGCTCGTCAAACGCGCCCGGCGGGACAACGAGCCGCGCCGGAACCGTCCGGGAGACTGACGCCATGGCCGGTGCGGACGCCGTTTCCGATACCCCGCTGCTGCCGGCGGCGTCCACCCTGGCCGAACGGGTGGATACGCTGTTCTTTACCCTGACCGGGCTGGATGCGCTCATGGTCCTGGTCCTGAGCGGCCTCATCATCGGCTTCGCAGTTTACTACCGGCGCAACGCCCGCGTGAACCGCACCACCGACGTCCCGGAAACCAAGACCGAGATCGTCTGGAGCCTCGGGCTTTTGGCGGTCTTTCTCGCCATTTTCGTCTGGGCCGCTCACCTTTACGTCGAGGAGGCCAGTCCCCTCAACAATGCTTTGGAGATTCACGCCATCGGCAAGCAATGGATGTGGAAATTCCAGCACCGGAACGGACGGCACGAAATCAACGAACTCCACGTTCCCCTGGGTGTGCCCGTGAAAGTCGTCCTGGCGACCCAGGACGTCATCCACAGCTTTTTCGTGCCGGCCTTCCGGGTCAAGCAGGATCTCGTGCCGGGGCGCTACCGGACGGTCTGGTTCACCCCCAGCCGGATCGGCCGCTATCACCTGTTCTGTGCCGAATATTGCGGTCTGGATCATTCCCGCATGCGCGGCCAGGTCATCGTGATGGAACCGGCCGAGTACGAAACCTGGCTGGCGGGCGGGGGCGGTGCGGAATCATTGCCGGTCCAGGGCGAAAAGCTGTTTTCCAGCCTCGGCTGCATCGTTTGTCACGGCGCCGGCAGCAGGGTCGCGGCGCCCTCGCTGGCCGGCATCTTCGGGAAACCGGTGCCGCTGAAGGGCGGTCAAACCGTGATCGCCGACGAAACCTATATCCGCAATTCGATCCTGACGTCGGAAAAACAGGTCGTCGCCGGCTACGAGCCGATCATGCCGAGTTTCGCCGGGCGCGTGACCGATTCCGATTTGACCCGGCTGATCGCCTACATCAAATCCCTTTCCGGGGAGGAAGGACGCCCATGACCACCGCCGCCGTCAGCCCGCCCAAAAATTACCTCAATCGCGACTACGGCATCGCTTCCTGGCTCACGACCATAGACCACAAGCGTATCGCCTGGCTTTATCTGGTCTCGATCACGGCTTTCTTTTTCTTCGGCGGCGCGGCGGCGACGCTGATCCGCCTGGAACTCGCGACGCCCGCGGCCGATGTGGTGGAAACGGAAACCTACAACCGGCTGTTCAGTCTCCACGGCATCGTGATGGTCTGGTTTTTCCTGGTTCCGTCGATTCCGGCGACGCTCGGCAATTTCTTGATTCCGCTGATGATTGGGGCGCGGGATGTGGCGTTTCCGCGGCTGAATCTCCTGAGCTGGTATTTGTACATCGTCGGCGGAGTCTTCACCCTCGCCATGGCGGTCGCGGGCGGCGTGGATACCGGCTGGACCTTCTACACGCCTTACAGCAGCCTGTTCGCCAACGGCCAGGTGGTGCTGGCCGTGGTCGGCGTGATCGTCACCGGTTTCTCGTCCATCCTGACCGGGCTCAATTTCATCGTCACCGTACACAAGATGCGGGCGCCGGGACTCCATTGGACGCGCCTGCCCCTGTTCGTCTGGGCCAACTACGCCACCGCCATCATCATGGTCCTGGCGACGCCGGTCCTGGCCATCACCCTGCTCCTGATCGCTCTGGAGCGGATCCTCGGCATCGGCATCTTCGATCCGAAAGTCGGCGGCGATCCGGTGCTGTTCCAGCATCTCTTCTGGTTCTATTCGCACCCGGCAGTCTACATCATGATCCTGCCGGGCATGGGCGTGGTGAGCGAAATCATCACCTGCTTCGCCCGAAAACGCATCTTCGGCTACGACGGCATGGCCTTCGCGCTCCTCGCCATCGCGCTGATCGGCTTCCTGGTGTGGGGCCATCATTTGTTCGTGGCCGGCGAGTCGGTCTATGCGGGCGTGATTTTTTCGCTGCTCAGCTTCATGGTCGCCGTGCCTTCGGGAATCAAGGTGTTCAACTGGGCCGCGACGCTGTACAAAGGCTCGGTCTCGTTCGAAACGCCCATGCTGTACGCCATGGGGTTCGTCGGACTTTTCACCGTCGGCGGGCTGACCGGGATCACCGTGGCCGCCACGGCGGTGGACGTGCATGTCCATGACACCTATTTCGTCATCGCCCATTTTCACTACATCATGGTAGGCGGCATGGTGATGGCCTATTTCGGAGGACTGCATTTCTGGTGGCCGAAGATGACCGGCCGGATGTATCCCGACGTGTGGGGGCGCGTCGCCGCGATCACCATCTTCGTCGGCTTCAATCTCACCTTTTTCCCGCAATTCGTCCTGGGTTATCTCGGAATGCCTCGCCGGTATCACACCTACCCGGACGAATTCCAGCTGCTCAACGTGCTTTCGTCGGCGGGTGCGCCGGTTTTGGCAATCGGTTATCTGCTGCCCTTGGTCTACCTTCTGTACTCCCTGAGATGGGGTCCCGTCGCCGGTTCCAATCCATGGGAAGCCAAGGGTCTGGAATGGCAAACCCCGTCGCCGCCACCGGAACACAATTTCGACCGGCTGCCGATCGTTACCGAGGAGCCTTACGCCTATGGCTTACCGAAGCGTGATTCCGACGCCGCCCGAGGCTGAGGCAAAGCCCGCCCCGCAGTTCGACAGCCTGCGCCAGCAGTACGAGGCGGACACGCTGGGGATATGGATTTTCCTGGCTTCGGAAATCCTCTTTTTCGGCGGCGTTTTCATGACCTATACCGTCTATCGGGCGGCCTATCCGGAGGCTTTCGAAGCCGCCAGTGGCCGTCTCGATCTTCTGCTGGGCGGGATCAATACCGCGATTCTGCTGACCAGCAGCCTGACCATGACCTTGGCCGACGACGCGGTTCTGCCGCGAAACCGGAAGGCCCTGATCGGCTGGCTGGCGGTAACCGCGGTTCTGGGCGCCGTTTTTTTGGCCATCAAAGGCGTCGAGTATTCCCTGGAATTCGGCGCGCATCTTGCGCCCATATTCGCCCGGCCTTTCGAATTTCCGGAGCCCCATACCGAGCAGGCACGGCTGTTCTTCAGCTTCTATTTCGCGCTGACCGGGCTCCACGCCGTTCATCTTTTCATCGGCATCGTGGTGGTTCTGATCATGCTGGTGCTGGCGATCCGCGGAGCTCCGCGGCTCGAAGCCAAGGTGACCATCGCCGGGCTCTATTGGCATCTGGTGGATTTGATCTGGGTGTTCGTGTTCCCGCTGCTGTATCTGGCCGCCCGCCATGGATGAGAGGACACGCCGAAATCACCTTCTGGTCTGGCTGCTCCTCTTGGGCCTCCTGGGACTGAACATCGCTTCGTCATTTCTCGACTTGGGGATTTTCAACCCGATCCTGACGATCGCCGTCGCGGCCCTCCAGGCGTTCATCATCGTCACTTTCTTCATGTATATGCGATCGGCCGCGCCGGTGCCGAGGATCGCCGCCGCGACCGGATTTTTCTGGCTGCTGCTGATGATCGGCTTGACCCTGACCGATTATCAAACCCGCTTCGAGGACATCGCTCTTGGCCGCTTATTGCCGGAACCCGGATGGGAGTCTCCAGCCGTCGGCCAGGTGCCGAATCCCCTGTCCGAATCGGGGTATTCGCCCGCGCATCGACCACCGACGCCCGACGCTGCCGCCCCCGATGCGGCTTCCGGCGAACGCATCTATGCATCGGTCTGCATCGCCTGCCACGGCGAAGGTCTCGGCGGCGCCCCGCGCACGGGAGACAAAGCCGCCTGGCTGAAACGCGCGGAGCAAGGCGTGGATAGCCTGGTTGCCCATGCGGTCAACGGCTTCAAAGGTATGCCGCCCAAAGGCGGACATCCGGAATTGAGTGAACAGGACGTCCGTAACGCCATCGGCTATATGCTGTACGCCTCCGGCATCGAATTGCCGAAGCGCTAAAGCAATCGCGGGAATCGCGGCAAGCCTTCCGGTATTGAGCAATCGGATAAGGAGCAACCGACGATGACGGATACTCAGCAAAGCGACGACCAGTGGTACATCGCGGCAACCACGCCCCGGACCCAGGAAGTCATCCGCACGCTCAAGCACGGCGACACCTTCGGCGTGTTCGACGGCCACGGCGACATTGGCCAGAGCGATACCGAGGAACAGGGGTTCTATCACAACGGAACCCGCTTTCTGTCTCAATGGGAGCTGCGTATCGACGGCGGACGGCCCATGCTGCTCAATTCCATCGCCAGGGAGGACAATAGCCTCCTGATCGTCGACCTGACCACGCCTGACATTTATCTCGGGGACGAACTGGTCGTTCCCAAGGGAAGCGTGCATCTCCTGCGCTCCTCGGCGCTGTGGAAAAAAGCTCTGTACGAAGACCTCCGCTTGGTCAATTACGGCAAACAACCCATCGACCTGTTATTCGAATTGCTCTTCGACGGAGATTACAGGGATATCTTCGAGGTACGCGGCGCCCATCGCGAAAAGCGCGGCGACTATTTGCCGACCGAGGTAAAAGAAAACATCGTACGGCTGGGCTATCGCGGCCTCGACGACCGTTCCCGCTACACGCATATCCGTTTCGAATGGCAGCCGGACCGACTCGACGCCTCCCGTTGCACCACCCGGCTACATCTGGAACCACGCCAGGCGCACGCGCTACGCCTGGTCATCGCCTGTACCCTCGACGGCGAGGCTCCGCCGGTGCTCGGCTACGACGGCGCCACGGCCGGCATCGGGCACAGTATCGCGGTCAAGCGGGCGCGCACCGCGCTGATCGAAAGCTCGAACGCGGAATTCGACGGTTGGCTGAACCGCTCCGCCTCCGATCTGGAAATGCTGACCACCGAGACGCCAGACGGCCCTTACCCTTATGCCGGAATTCCCTGGTACAACACGCCCTTCGGCCGCGACGGCCTTATTACCGCCTTGCAAACGCTTTGGGTCAATCCCGCGCGCGCCAAGGGCGTGCTCGCCTTTCTGGCCGCCCATCAGGCCAATCGTGAAAACCCGGATTCCGACGAGGAACCGGGCAAAATCGTCCATGAAATGCGCTCCAGCGAAATGGCGGTGCTGGGCGAAGTGCCTTTCGCCCGCTATTACGGCTCGGTGGATTCCACGCCGCTGTTCATCATGCTGGCCGGCCACTTTTACCGGCGTACCGGCGACCGCGCCTTCATCGAGTCGATCTGGCCCAACATCGAACGGGCGCTGGCCTGGATCGACCGCTACGGCGACACCGACGGCGACGGCTTCACCGATTACGCCAAGAAAAGCGCCGACGGACTGACTCAGCAAGGCTGGAAGGACTCCGGCGATTCCGTCTTCCATGCCGACGGCAGCGTCGCCCAGCCTCCCATCGCCCTATGCGAGGTGCAGGGCTATGTCTACGAAGCCAAACACCTCGCGGCCGAACTCGCCGAGATGCTGGGCCAACGGGAGCACGCCGGACGATTGCGCCGCGAGGCTGACGATCTGAAACGGCACTTCAACGAGACGTTCTGGATGAATGACCTCGGCACTTTCGCCATGGCGCTGGACGGACAAAGGCGCCCCTGCCGGGTGCGCGTGTCGAACGCAGGCCATGCCTTGTTCACCGGCATCGCCGAAGCCAGATACGCCGCTCGCGTCGCCGACACCCTGATGTCCGAAGCGTCGTTCAGCGGTTGGGGTATCCGCACGGTGGCGAAAACGGAGAACCGCTACAATCCGATGTCTTATCACAACGGCTCGGTCTGGCCTCACGATAACGCCATCATCGCCTCGGGGATGGCTCGCTATGGATTCAAGGATCAAGCTTTGAAGCTGCTGGCCAGCTTCTTCGACGCCGGCCACTTCCTCGATCTTCATCGTCTGCCCGAACTGTTCTGCGGTTTTTCGCGCCGGCCCCACCAGGGACCGACCCGCTATCCGGTGGCGTGCGCGCCGCAAGCTTGGGCCAGCGGCGCGGCTTTCCAGCTTCTACAAGCCTGCTTAGGCATTCAGTTCTCCGCCGAGAAACCGCAAATGGCTTTCTACCACCCGCTGCTGCCCGATTTTCTGGCTTGGCTGCGGATCAATCGGCTGCGATTCGGCAAGGGCGAAGTGGACCTGCTGTTGCAACGCCGGACTGGCAGTGTCGCGGTCGAGGTGGTACGCAAGCGGGGCGACATCGAGGTCGCGGTGTTCCTCTGAACCCCGATGGATCAATTTCGGGATGCCGGTCGGGATGATCCGACCGATTCCGCAGAAGACACCTGAATCGTGGATCTGCCCGTGAATACGACCCAACAATCAGTGAGTTACGCTTACTCGCCGAATACTCCCCAATCGGGGCTTGTACGGATTTCCAGCGGAAGCATGGCTCACTAATCTGATTCCGAAACCGAAAATAGATTCGGCTCGGCCGTCTCGAATACCGGATAGAGGACATCCGACCAGGAGGTGCGACATGAAATCGGTAAATTCTGCTTTAGTTCTGATCGTCGCGGGCTTGACTCTCGGCAATGCGGTTTATGCCGCCGAAGAAAAGAGCGGCGGCCAACCGGGTCCACGATCAGAAATGATGGAACCCAGGGGCGACAGGGATGAAATGATGTGCGGGCCCATGCACGGCGGCGCCAGGCGGGGCCACGAAGGCTATGCCGATATGGTTCTCGGCCATGCCGACAAGCTGAAACTCAGTGACGAGCAGATGGAAAAAATCCTCCGAATACACATGGAGAACAGAAAAAAACTGCGCGACCTTTTCGGAAAGTTGCGGGATAGCACGAAGTCCGCCTACAAATCATTTTTGAACCCGGCGGCCGATGAATCCACCATCCGCAAGGACGCCAAGGAGCATTCGACCGTCTTCGACCAAATCGTCGATGCCGCATTGCAAGATCGAAACGCGGTTAACGCGGTGCTCACGCCGGAACAGCTGAAGCAATTGAAATCGATCAAGAGCGAGTCTTGAACAGCACTCGACCCAAAAATATGTCAATCGATCATTCGACGGAGTGAGGCGACTGCACGGTAGGAACAGCCGCCCGGACGAACCCACCGGCATGTATGCTTAACGATGAGCAGCACGGATCGGCCCATAATCGCAGGCGCAGGCCCTGTCGGACTCGGAGCGGCATTGTTCCTGGCCCGGCAGGGATGTACGACGCGGCTGGTCGAAATACGCGACGAACCGGCTCGGCAATCGAGAGCTCTGGCCGTCAATCCCCGCACCTTGACCCTTCTACAACCGTCGGGCGTGACCGATCAGATGTTGGAACTGGGTTCCCCGATCCGCGGCGTCCAGTTCCACCGGTCGGGTCGAGTCGCGGCGGCGCTATCGTTCGCCGGCGTCCATCCCAAATACCCTTTCATGCTCGGCCTCTCGCAGGCGACCACGGAGCGGCTGCTGGCCCGAGCCTTGGAGGCGGCAGGAGGCATGGTCGAGCGCGGAGTGCGGATAGTGGCTTGCCGGAACGCGGTCGACGGGGTCGAGGTAGTGCTCGAGGCGGGCGGCGGACTCCGCGAGGTCGCCAAAGGTCCGTGGTTGCTGGCTGCGGACGGCGCGCACAGCGCTGCCCGGCAGCAACTCGGAATCGACTTCGTGGGCTCTTCGTTCAAGCAGGAATGGCATTTGGCCGACGCCCCGCTGCGGACGACTCTTGCCGACGATCATGCTCACGTCTTCTTTCTTGGCGAAGGTGCGTTCCTGTTCATGATCCGAGTGGTGGACGAGGCTCAAAAGAGTCGCGCGAATAACCCGGTCTGGCGGATCATGGGGAACCGCTCGGAACCTCTGTCCCGGCTGGTACAGGCCGAACAGACGGGCCCGCCCGTCTGGACCTCGAGTTTTCGCATCTCCCACCGGATCAATGCGACGCTGTCGGCGGGTGCCGTCTACTTCGCAGGGGATGCGGCCCATGTCCACTCCCCGCTGGGCGCCCGAGGCATGAATCTCGGACTGGAGGACGCCTGGGTTTTTTCGGAACTTGTGAGAAACGGCCGTTTGCCGGAGTACGACAGGCTCCGCC
>NZ_JBDIVO010000046.1:0-20961 GCF_039794385.1 Methylocaldum sp.
TTCGATAGGCTTGGACAGTGTCTCCGGTACCTGACCCAGCGGAAAACGCAGTCGCATTAGAGCGTTTTTGCGTCAGGCTAACGGGAATGAGAAGTCTTCTGTTCGGGTTGAAAAAGCCGCAGGACGCGACCCCCGGCAGGAGCACGAACGATGACGAAATGGGAGTTTGTCGGCGGGCCTGCTGACGGCGGAGATGGCCCGGTGGGTACCGGCCGAAGAGAAACCGCCGCGCAGCAGCTTATCTGAACGACGGCTTCCCCTGCGGCTAGAGCGTTTTCCGAGTCGGTGTAAGGGATTCGGATATGTAGGTCGGCAATCCCTTGCCGACGTATCGGCTCGGCGAAGGGCTTTGTCGGAAGGGCAGCTCTGGCGCTCCCAGAGATGCCGTTTGCGATTGGAAGGGTCGCGACTAAAGCGACCGTTTGCGATTGGAAGGGTCGCGACTAAAGCGACCGTTTGCGATTGGGAAGGGATTGCCGACCTACGCTCTCCCCTCCAGGAACGAATCCGTACACCGGGACGGAAAACGCTCTAAGTACATTCAGGGAAGTCTTGCGGCATAGGCACCACTACAGGAGAAACCCGCCAATCAAACTAATCTGTCGAGATTCCGTAAAAGTTTACGGAATGTACTTAGATCTTGCATTAGACGGGCATTAACTTACTGGGAGGTAAAGCGATGAAGAAACGTATAGTCAGGATCGTGTCCATCGGAATCACCCTTAACCTGTTCCTGGCGGGCACTACATGGTCGGAGGAGGCTAAGGTCAAGTATCCCGAAGCTTATCGAGACTGGACTCGCGTAAAGTCAATGGTGATCCAGCAAGGGCATCCTCTCTATGATTCCTTCGGCGGAATTCATCATATCTATGCCAATGACGAGGCACTGAAGGCCATGACCAAGGGCGATACCTATCCCGATGGTTCAGTGCTGATTTTCGATCTCCTCGAGGCGAAGAGCGAGAACAATGCCATCGTGGAGGGTGACCGAAAAGTTCTTGGGGTAATGGAGAAGGATTCCGAGAAGTTCAAGGAAACCGGAGGATGGGGTTTCGAGGGATTCAAAGGAGATACCCAGGAAAGAGTGGTCAAGGACGCGAAGAACGAATGTTTTTCTTGCCATGTACCCCAGAAGCAGTCGGATTACGTATACAGCACTTACCGCAAGTAGTCATCCGATATCGATCGGGTATCCAGTCGGTTGCCTGGTGGGTTACGGCATTGCGGCCGCGACGACAGCGGAGGCGATGCGCCAGGCGGTTCATCAGTTCCAGCCCGACCTGGTGCTATGTCCGATGCTCGCCCAGGTCGGTCATTCCCCGCGACATTTGGAAACGGTACACGTGCATCATCCTCCATCCCGGAATCGTCGGTGACCGTGGCGGCAATTCGCTCGATTGGGCGATTCTGAACGAGGAAACGCATAAGGGGCCTCACCGCGGTGGAGGCCGCGGACCAGGTTGATTCCGGTGCGATCTGGGCGACCTACGAATTCAAGATGCGGTCGGCGAGCAAGAGCAGCCTGTACCGAGATGAGGTGGCGCGCGCAGCGGTCAAGGCCATGTTGGTCGCGGTGAGGCGCTTCGAAAGCCGCTTGTTCGTGTCGTGAAGGCCGAGTAGCGGCAAATCGACTGGAAATGCGATCCCGTCGCCACGATCCCGAGGAAGATCCGTTCCGCCGACGGCGCCCCCGGCGTGCTGGACGGGATCAGCGGGCTGCCTGAGCGATGGCGTGAACAGCCCGCGTAGAGCGGAGTAGGGTACTCCCGTATTCCAATCACAAACGGTTGTCCGGGGAGGGGCTGGCCGGCGCTCCCGGCCAGGCCGTTTGCGATTGGAAGGTCGCTAAGTACATTCCGCAAATACTTGCGGAATCTCGACTGTTTGGCTTGATTGGCGGGGTTGTCCTGCAGGTTGCCTATGCCGCAAGACTTCCCTGAATGTACTTAGAGCATTTTCATATCTACTGTACGGGCACTCGCGCGTAGGTCGGGAATCCTTTCCCGACGCCACGTCCCCGCCGAGCGTCTTCGTCGGCAAAGGGTTGCCGACCTACGAATGCTTGAATCCATTCACCCGAGCCGAAGGCGCCAACGACGTCCGCCAAGCTGGTTTTGCCGTACGAGCGCGATGAAAACGCTCTAAAGCGACGTTTGCGATTGGGAGCACCAGAACGACCCTCCAGGCGCACCGGCGGAGCCGCCATTCCACCGAATGCGCCCTACGCGAGCTAATCCGTGAGATAGAAGGTGATGGTCGTAACGAGCCGGACCTCTTTCTCAATGCTCTTGGTGTCGCCGTACTCCTCACCGACATCACGAATAATGAAGCCACCCTGCTGCGCGTCCCTTATGCCGCCAACCTTGACTCCGGCATCGGCCGCGAACTCGTTCGCGGCAATACGAGCGTTTGTAGTCGCTTCCTTTACCATGGCTGGCTTTATCTCGTTTAGCTTCGTGAAGTGATAGGCTGGCGCGTTGTTCTGTATATCAATGCCCTGGGCTATTAGCCTGTTTAGCTTCGATCTCGCTTCCGAAACCAAACGAACTTTGCCGGTTTCGACGTCAATCGATCCGACAAGCACATGTTTCTCTTCGACAAGCTGTTGCTTGTCGTCCCGGAACTCTTTTTTCTCGTAGTCAATGACACCGGGCGAAACTTCCGACTTCTCAAAACCGCTTTCCAGGAGCAGCGACACGATCCGCGACTGATCAGCTTCCGACTGTTCATAGAGTTTTGACACCGGGGTCGTTCCGCTTCCGGATACGGTGTACTGGATCTTCCAATAGGCCCGATCCGCCTCGACCCGCCTCTCGGCTAGGCCCTTCACCTCCGCGGTGTTAATGCCGACCTTGGCGTTATACAACGTTTGGCTGACAAAGTAGCCGCTAACAGCGATTCCTAGGGAAAGGGCCAAAGAAACTACTAGAAGCTCAGCTCGACCAATGTTGTTCATCACATCTTCCCCCTGTTGTCCCCACTGTATCGCCTAGCGCCCTGCCGAGCGGCGCGGGGCATGAAAGCAAACAGACACCGCGGACGATCTTACGGAGTCCGGATACATTCGTTTAAGCCCTGGAACAAAGTTTAGGCGGTTTCCCGCGTCGGTCCGCCCGCCAACGCCAGTTCGTCGCTGCCGCGACGTGCTCGCATGATATGCCGGCATGAGCGTTCCGCCATTTTCCCGTCTGGCGCTTTTCCGATCAACCGAAAGGAACCGGCCGCAAGACTGAGAATCCAGCCAAACAATCCGCCGTAATGGAGTGATTCCGTTGTATCTTCCGCGACTCTTCTATCACATCGTTGGAGCCCGCATCCTATGCGGGTCAGATGATTTATAGCCGCAGGATGGGCAAAGCATAGCGTGCCCATCGAGTACATTCGTCGGCAAGGAATTGCTGACCTACAAAATCTCAATCCCGGTTTGCGATAGCGTTTCTTTGTGCCATGCGTATGCGTTCCGCGATTCCTAGCGGGCTGGATTCGTAAGCGGCCTTCGCCTCGTCCAGCGCGGCTTGGGCGGTGGCGGCTTCTTCCGCCGTCAGCGGCAAGCGGCCTGCGATATGGGTGGCGTCCGGCACGGCCTTTAGTATGGCTGCCCAGTTCGGGTGCTCGTGGATCGGAATCAGTCGGTCGGCCTCCTTCTTGCCTTCGAGACAGATGGCCATACCGATGACCTCAACCTTGCGGCCGTCTTCTGTGGTTTTGATATAAGTAGCCATGGCGGTTTTATCCTGAGATTCGGAATTTCTGTATCGATGACTTATCGCTACGACTTGATGCGCGGACGCTCGGAAGCGGAGTAGTTGCTGAAATGGCCTTCCCGCGCGGCTTGCGCTCGGGCCTTCGACACCAGGCCGGCCGTTTTGCCTTGAGGGGCCGTCAGTGAAGGTAGTTTTTCCAAGGTCTGTGCCCCGCACTCCGGACAGGACGGAACGGCGGACAGGCTCACCAGTAATTCGAAGGTTTTGTCACATTGCTTGCAATGAAAGTCGTAAATCGGCATAGATCGATCTCTCGTCAGTCAATCAAAAACCATCCCGCAGCCTCACTCCGTAGACGGAGCGTTAGGCGCGGCGCCCGTTCCGCCTTGCTGTTCCCGCTGCCATTCGGAAGGCGTATAGACCTTCATGCTGATGGCGTGCAACGCGCCGCTTGCCAGGGGTCCTTTGACGGTTGCCAGAACTTTTTGCTGACGCCGGACCGGCGATAAGCCTTCGAAAGCCTCCCCGATGATCACGATCGAGAAATTACAGCCTTCGCCTTCAACCGAGAGTTGGCAATCGGGCAGGCCGGTTTCGATCAGGCTACGGACTTCCGCGATCTCCATGGCGATCAGTCCGCTTTTTTGCCGGCGACGGCTTTTTCCAGCATGGGCTTGAGCTCGCCCTTCTGCGCGATTTCCGCAACGATATCGCTGCCGCCGACGAGTTCGCCGTTCACGAACAATTGGGGAAAGGTGGGCCACTCCGAGATGCTGGGCAGCTTCTCCCGGATCGAAGGCGCCTGGAGCACATTGACGTAAGCGAAGGGAACGCCGGTGGACTGAAGTGCCGCAACGGCCTTGGCGGAAAAACCGCATTGCGGCATATCGGGTACCCCTTTCATGTAGAGGAGGACCGGATGGGTCGCGATCTGTTCGCGGATGGTATTTTCGATGCTCATTGCTGATCCTCTCATTAGTTAATCAATCGGCTTATTCCGTTGGGCATTCGAGTGAACATTAATCGTAGGGTGGGTTAGCGAAGCGTAACCCACCGATTCGAGGTTGCTCGGTGGGTTACGGCCTTGCGGCCTAACCCACCCTACAAAAATGAATTCCTTAATTGAAAGCGATTTGGAATTTGGAATTAGGTCTGCCGGCAGGTGCGAATTTGTCGCACCCGCCACGATTATGACGGCCGGATCTCAAAATCCGGACGCAAAGCCCAGCAACTCGACGGTGATGTCTTCCGTCCCCAGAACCTTGGCTTGGCACGCCAGGCGGGATTTGGAGCCCACGCCCACGATCGTGTCCAGTTTCGCGTGCTCCGGAGCAGCGGTCCTGGATACCCCCTTTTTGCCGGCTTGCACGAAGATGTGGCAGCTGCCGCACTCGGCGTTGCCGCCGCACTTGTGCATGATTTCTTCGCCGGCCGCCAGTATCGCCTCCAAAAGGCTCATCCCTTCCTGGACCTCGACGGTTTTTCCGGATGGCATTATGGTCAGAGTCGACATGTGATTACCTCGTCTTGTTTTTTGTGGATTGAAAATTCAATACGTCACGGAGATTGAGTGGGTCGGATCTTCCATGACGGATTACAATCCCGCGGCGAGGGAGCCGATCACCGAGCCGCCGACCGTGTCGGCGGAGTCCAGTTCCCTCAATTTACCGAGTATTTCCTCGCAGCCGCGAGCATCGCCCTGGCGCAAGCGGATGAAGGCCAGCGCCTTGAGCGAAAAAAGGTAGAAATGCTGGGGACTGTTGTGCAGGGTCCAGTCCGCAGTTTCCGGGGTCAGGCTCGCATAGCTTTCCGGAAAGCCGCCTTGACGCGCGGCGGTTTTCAAGGCCGAGCGCGCCGCTTCCTCGGCGTCCGCCAGCCGGCCCTTGTAGAAATAGAATTTGTAGAGCGAGAAATACACCGGCAGAGCTTCGGGCGCCTCTTGCCGCGCCTGCTGCAACAGCGCTTCGGCTCGCGCCGTGTCGGCATAGGCGCTCATGGCTTCCTCGAGCAGGCCGCCGACCTTGGGCGGCACGTCGCCGGCATAAAAGACTTCACGCATGGCTGTTCCGCGCTCCACGATCGGGATTCCTCAAGACCAAACCGCCGCGGGTGCTAACAGGCGTTCCACGGGTTCGCCTTTTTGCAGGTGCTCGCTGACGATCTCGCCCACGTCTTCCGGCTTGACCTTGGTGTACATCACGGCATCGGGGTAAACGATGACGGTGGGCCCCAAGTCGCACGCGCCGAGACAGCCGGTGCTGGTCAGCTGGAATTTTCCGTGGAGCTGGCCGGCCTCGAATTGCTGGGCGAAGGTCTGGAGCACCGCCGCGCAGCCCAATTGCGCGCAAGATCCGCGCGGATGTCCGGGAGGTCTCGATTGGGCGCAGACGAACACGTGTTTTTCGGGTTTAGCCATTCTTTATTCCTCGTAGCAAGATCAAACGGATTCGTTTTTAGATGGTGCCGGGCTTGCCGTCGCTAGCCTCTCGTTTCCGGGTCGAAAGGCTGGCCTTCATGCTCTCCAGCGAAATGCTCTTGCCGTCCTGATCCTGAAAGACCTTGAACACTTTTTCCTGGGCCGCGTTCGAGGTCACGAAATCATCATGTGCGCGGGTCAGATATTCCTTGCAGATGTTCCAGGCCGAAGCTTCGTCCAGGTCGTCCGGGATCGGCGATCTGGCAAGGTATTGGTTGAAGCGCTTCAGGATGTGCAGGCGGTTGACGTTCACGACGTCGGCTTGATACGGAATGCCGAAAAAATCGAAGAACTCCTCGGCCGCGGAGAAACCTTCTATGCGTTGCAGTACCGGATTCATGGAGATGCCTTTCTAAGGTTGATTTCGGATCGTAAGCGCATCGGGCAGGCCGGGCAGGGCGGGGATGGGTTCCGACGCCGCCGTTTCCCGATAAAAACTCATGAGCTCGGCCGTGCTCGGCGCGCGCTTGGTTTGATTCGCATGCAGGCGGATTCTGCGCAGAAGCTGAGCGGCGGCGATTTCGGTCAGCTCTATCCCGAGGTCGCGAAAGCGCTGGATGACGCCGTGCGTTCCCGAATGCTTGCCAAGCACCAGGCGGTGTTCGCGCCCGAGATCCTTGGGATTTACGCCCTGATAATTGAGTACGTTCTTGAGGATGCCATCGACGTGTATGCCCGCCTCGTGGGTAAACACGGCCTCGCCGACGATGCTCTTGTTGGGCGCTACCGGACGTCCCGACGCTTTGGCGACGAGCTCGGAAATCGCTCCGAATCGGCTGACATCGATGCCGGTGGGCAACTGATACAACTGGTGCAGGGCCATGACCGTCTCTTCGAGGGCGGCATTGCCGGCGCGTTCGCCGAGGCCGTTGACCGTGGTGTTGACATGGCTGGCGCCCGCCTGGATCGCAACCAGGGTATTGGCGGTGGCGAGGCCGAAATCGTTGTGGGCATGCATCTCGACTTCGAGATCCACGGCGTCGACCAGCCGCCGGATACGTTCGAAGGTGGCAATCGGGTCGAGTATCCCCAGGGTGTCGGCAAAGCGGATGCGCCTCGCACCCGCCCGCTGGGCGGTTTCCGCGACCCGCAGCAGAAATTCGGGGTCGGCGCGCGAGGCGTCCTCGGCGCCCACGCAAACATCCATGCCGGTAGCCAGCGCGCGTGGCACGACACGGCTTATCGTCGCGATAGCCCAGTCGCGATCGCGGCCGACCTTATGGCGCAACTGGATATCCGATACCGGAATCGACAAATTGACCAGATGCGCCCCGCAGCCGGTAGCCGCTTCCAGATCGGCCTCGCACATCCGGCCCCAGACCATCAGCCGCGAGGGCAGGTCGAGCGCCGCAATGGCGGCGATGATCTCGCGTTCTTCCGGTCCCATCGTCGGGATGCCGACTTCCATTTCGGGAACACCGGCGGCGGCCAGGGCGCTAGCGATGGCGAGCTTCTCCTCCCAGTTGAAGGCGACCCCGGCGGTCTGTTCGCCGTCGCGCAGAGTGGTATCGTTGATGACGACCTTCCTGGATTCCATCGTCAGGCCTTCTTTTCCTTCGCCAGATTGCGGCTGTAGCGCGGAATCTCGATGGTCAGATCGGCGCCGGTGACGAAAGCCTGGCAAGCCAGCCTGGAATGAGGCTCAAGCCCCCAGGCGCGGTCCAGCATGTCTTCCTCGTTCTCGTCGGCGCTATCCAGCGTCGAGTAGCCTTCCCGCACGATGACGTGGCAGGTCGAGCAGGCGCAGGCGTGTTCGCAGGCGTGCTCGATTTCGATGCCGGCGTCGAGCAGCGCTTCGCAGATGGTCTGTCCTCTGCGGGCAGGTACGACCGCACCTTCCGGGCAGAGTTCGGAATGAGGGAGGATGGTGATGTTCGGCATGGTCATGTACTACCTCTGACGTGGCAGTTGTCGGTGCGTGTGCTCATCTCTTCTTCCTTTATGTAGAGTAAATTAGGCGCGCACAGACGCGGCGTTTCCATTTCGCACCGACCTCCCCGCGCGCCCTAACCCTCCATGCCGGCGTCGCACCTCGAACGGTGGGTTACGACGCGCGTGAGGCTTCATGGACATCGATCGGCTCCGAGGTGATGCGCGTCTAACCCACCCTACGAAAACGCGGGTTTTTAGGAAAAATGAGAATTGCCGCGTGTTCATAGTCATGCGTCCAATTCTTCGAGTTTCTGTCCGGCCAATGCCTTCTTGATGCTGTGGTCCATGCGCCGTCCGGCGAACTCGGTGCTCGCCTCGTTGAGTGCATCGGCGGCTTTCTTGATTGCCTCCCAATCGGTGCCGTCGACGGCTTGTTTTAGGACCTGCATCCCCTCGGTAATGATCGCGAGCTCGTCCGCGGACAGAAGTTCGGAATCTTCGGCCAAGGCCGCTTCGGTCGCCTCGAGCAGGCGGAGCGCCTCGACTTTCTGTTCGCGCAGGCGCCGCGCCTCGATGTCGTCCTGAGCGTGTTTGTAAGAGTCCTCGATCATACGGGTGATATCGGCATCGTTCAGACCATAGGACGGCTTGACCTCGATCTTGGCCTCGACCCCGCTGGTCTGCTCGGCGGCCGATACGCTCAAGAGACCGTCGGCGTCCACCTGGAATGTCACCCGGACCCGGGCCGCGCCCGCCACCATCGGAGGGATGCCGCGCAGCTCGAAGCGCGCCAGCGAGCGGCATTCGCTGACCAGTTCGCGTTCGCCCTGTACCACATGGATGCTCATGGCGGTCTGCCCGTCCTTCCAGGTGGTGAATTCCTGGGCGCGCGCCAGCGGCAGGGTGGAGTTCCTGGGAATGATCTTTTCGGTCAGTCCGCCCATGGTCTCGATGCCCAGCGAGAGCGGAATCACGTCGAGCAACAGCCAGTCGTCGTCGCCGCGGTTCCCCGCCAGGGCGTTGGCCTGCAGGGCGGCGCCGATGGCTACCACCTTGTCCGGGTCCAGATCTACGAGCGGCTGCTGCTGAAAGAAATCCGCCACGGCCTTGCGGATGCAGGGCATGCGGGTGGCTCCGCCCACCAGGACGACGCCCTTGATGTCGCCGATCGACAGGCCGGCATCGCGGAGCGCCTTGCGGACCGGCGCCATGCTTCGCTTTACCAGATCTTCGGTCAGCGCATCGAAGGTTTCCCGCGACAGGCTGCACTTCACCACGGAGCCGTTGGACAGCGGCGTGGAAATTTGCGCTGTGGATTGTTCGGAGAGGCGTTCCTTGGCCGCACGTGCCGCGGTCAGCAGCCTGCGCGCGTCGCCGGCAGTCGGGGCCGGGGTGGCGGTTTCCCTGAGCAGCCAGTCATAAACGGCCCGGTCGAAATCGTCCCCGCCCAGCGCCGGATCGCCGTTGGTCGCCAGCACTTCGAAGACGCCCCGGGTGAGTTTGAGTATTGAAATATCGAAGGTGCCGCCGCCGAGATCATAAACCGCGTAGACGCCTTCGGCGGCCTGATCGAGTCCATACGCCACGGCGGCCGCGGTGGGCTCGTTCAACAGGCGGAACACTTCGAGGCCGGCGAGTTTCGCGGCATCCTTGGTCGCTTGGCGCTGGGCATCGTCGAAATAGGCGGGGACCGTGATCACCGCGCCGGCGATTTCGTCGCCCAGGGCCTGGATTGCCCGCTCGCGCAGGGCTTTGAGAATTTCCGCCGAAACCTGGACCGGACTCACCGTTCCTGCCTGAGTTTCGAACTGCACCATGCCGGGCGTATCGGCAAATCGATAAGGGGCGCCGTGCCGTTCCGGCAGATCGTCGCGGCCGCGGCCCATAAAGCGTTTCACCGATACGAAAGTGTTCTCGGGATCATCGTTCTGCCACGCCATGGCGTCATGGCCGACATCCACCGCGCGATCGGCACGGTAGTGCACCACCGAAGGCAGCAGGACGCGGCCCTGTCCGTCTTCGAGTACCTGCGGGCCCTGATCGTTGACCGTGGCGACCAGAGAATGGGTGGTGCCGAGGTCGATCCCCACCGCAATACGCCGCGGTTTAGGGGCTTTGATGCCGGGTTCGGAAATTTGCAGCAGCATCATTCCTCCAATTCGGTTTGGGCTTGATCGATATCGCGACCGAGCTTCTCGAGAAAGGCGAGCTGGCGGACCACGTCCGCCGCCGCCGGATGACGCCGTTCCACATCGAGCAGAGTGGCGAGCGAGCCCAGCAAGCTGTTCATCTCCGTTCTCAGGCGCGCTGCCAGGCTATCGAGTGCCGTAAGGCTCTTGAGGGCCATCGCGGCATGCAGCTCCTCGCGCCACTCGATTTGTTCCAGCAGAAACTCCGCCGGCATTGCCGTATTGTCTTCTTCCCGCGTGTCGACGCCGTGAATCCGGAGCAGATAGCGCGCCCGGTCCAAGGGGCGTTTCAAGGTGCTGTAGGCCTCGTTGGCGAGCGTCGCCCATTGCAGGAACAGACGCTTTTCCGTGTCGCTCAGGTGCGCCGCCTTGTCGGGATGCACGCGGGCCTGCATCTCCCGATACTGACGATCGAGCTGGTCCAGATCGAGCTGGAACAGGGGCGGCAGTTGGAACAACTCGAAATAATTGCGGGTCGCCTCCGGGGTCATGGTCACACCTTGATCAAACGTTGAAACTCTCGCCGCAACCGCACTCGGCCTTAACGTTGGGATTGTTGAACTTGAAACCCTCGTTCAGGCCTTCGCGCACGTAATCCAGCTCGGTTCCGTCGAGATAGGCCAGGCTTTTCGGGTCGACCAGCAAAGTGACGCCGAAACTTTCGAACGTGCAATCTTCCGGAGCGGATTCGTCGACGAACTCCAGGGCGTAAGCGAGGCCGGAACACCCGGAGGTTTTGACGGCCACCCTAAGCCCCAGACCCGTGCCGCGGGCGGCCAGATGCTTCTGCACCTGGCGCGCCGCTTTTTCGGTCAAGGTTACTGCCATAATCTGAACTCCCGTTTGTCGCCGAAGATTTACTGGGACGAGCAGCCGGAGCCGCCGACCGAGAACGAGCTGCCGCAGCTGCACGTCGAAGCGGCGTTGGGGTTCTTGATCACGAAGCGCGATCCTTCCAGCCCTTCCTGATAATCGATCTCGGCGCCGGCCAGATATTGCAGGCTGGCGGGGTCGACCATGAGGATCACCCCGTCGGTTTCGACCGTGGTGTCGTCATCGGCGATGACTTCCTCGAAGGAAAAACCGTACTGAAAGCCGGAACAGCCGCCCCCGGAGACATAGACCCTAAGCTTCAGGTCGGGATTGCCTTCTTCGGCGATCAGTTCGCTGACCTTGGCGGCCGCGTTGCTGCTGAAGATGACGGGAGAAGGGGGAGGGGTCAGGTCCTGAATGTCAACCATGGCACTCATAATGCTCTCCTCGTTTTACGCAGCGGATTTGCAGACGTCGTAGCCGGCTTCGTCCGTGCCGCTTTTCGCCCGGTAATCGTTGACGGCGGCCTTGATCGCATCCTCGGCGAGAACCGAGCAGTGGATTTTTACCGGCGGCAGGGCCAGGGCCTCGGCGATCTCGGTATTCTTGATGGCCAGCGCCTCCTCGACGGTCTTGCCCTTGACCCACTCGGTCACCAATGAGCTGGAGGCGATTGCCGAGCCGCAGCCGTAGGTTTTGAACTTCGCGTCTTCGATCACGCCTTCGTCGTTGACCTTGATTTGCAGTTTCATCACGTCGCCGCAAGCGGGCGCGCCGACCACGCCGGTGCCTACCCCTTCTTCCTCTTTGCCGAAGGAGCCGACGTTGCGGGGATTTTCGTAGTGATCGATAACTTTTTCGTTGTACGCCATGGTGGTCTCCAATTGGTGAATGATTGACGATATCCGCTTAATGCGCGGCGGCCCATTGAACCGAGTTGAGATCGATGCCTTCCTTGTACATCTCCCACAACGGAGACAGGTCGCGCAGTCGATCGACTTTTTCCTTGATCAGGGAGATCGCGAAATCCACTTCCTCCTCGGTGGTGTAGCGGCCAAGGGTGAACCGGATGGAACTGTGCGCCAGCTCGTCGCTGCGCCCGAGCGCCCGGAGAACGTAGGAGGGTTCGAGGCTGGCGGAGGTGCAGGCGGAACCGCTGGATACGGCGAGATCCTTGAGCGCCATCATCAGGGATTCGCCTTCCACGTAGTTGAAGCTGATGTTGAGGTTATGCGGTATCCGCTGTTCGAGGTCGCCGTTGATATAAACCTCCTCGATATTCTTTACGGCAGCGAGCAGCTTGTCCCGAAGGCGGCCTATGCGCTTCGTTTCCTCCGCCATATCCTCGCGGGCCAGACGGAACGCTTCGCCCATGCCGACGATCTGGTGGGTGGCCAGGGTGCCGGAACGCAGACCCCGCTCGTGGCCGCCGCCGTGCATCATCGCCTTCAGGCGCACCCGCGGCTGGCGCCGCACGTAGAGCGCGCCGATCCCCTTGGGGCCGTAGGTCTTGTGAGCGGAAAACGACATCAGGTCGACCGGCAGCTTGGAGAGGTCGATTTCGACCTTGCCGGTGGATTGCGCCGCGTCGACGTGGAAGATCACGCCCTTCTCGCGGCAGATGGCGCCGATGGCGGCGATGTCCTGAATCACGCCGATCTCGTTGTTGACGTGCATCACCGAGGCGACGATGGTGTCGGGACGTATCGCCGCTCGGAATGCGTCCAGATCGAGGAGGCCGTTGGGCATGGGGTCGAGGTAGGTTACCTCGAAACCCTGGGCTTCCAGTTCCCGCATGGTATCGAGCACCGCCTTGTGTTCGGTCTTGACGGTGATGAGATGGCGGCCCTTGGTCTGGTAAAAATAAGCCGCGCCTTTGATCGCCAGGTTGTCCGACTCGGTCGCGCCGGAGGTCCAAACGATTTCCTTGGGATCGGCGTTGACCAGCTTCGCTACCTCGGCCCGGGCGTCTTCCACCGCCTTTTCGGCGGTCCAGCCGAAGCTATGGGAGCGGCTGGCCGGATTGCCGAACTCTTCGGTCAGAAAGGGAATCATTTTTTCCGCCACGCGCGGATCAACCGGGGTCGTCGCCGAATAGTCGAGATAAATCGGTAGTTTCGTGGGCATTGGTTTCTCCGGGTTCGCTTTCAACAAAAAGCCGGGCCGCTCGCCCCGAGCGGTCGGTTTTGCCGGGTTACCTAGACTAAGCAAGGCCCGTACCAATGCGATGGTTATTCGTAAGGCTTTGAGTTCTAAATTAAAATTTCGCCGAGCGTGGCGGAGGGATTTGTCGGGTTTTCAACAAAGTCGGCCGGAATGGTTCGATGCAAGGGGCTTGCCCGACATTCGCAGGTTCTTCTTCGGTACCGAAACGCGGTATCGAGGCCAATGAAATCCAAGCCTTGTCTGGACTTTCGCTCGGCGGCTCTCCCGATTCCGAGGCGTCGGTTCGAGCGGAGGCTCGCCTGTTTGTCACGTTCACTACAAAAACATTCAAACCGGCCGGATTTCGTAACAAAGATAACAAGCGGCTTCGATCCGAATATCGGTCAAAAAACCCTATTCTCGGTAGGCTTTAGATGAAAAACGATCGATGGCATGCCTTCTGCTTGAGACGGACCCAAATACCGTACGAGTCAAGGGGTAAATTCGATCATGAATCTTACGCAGCGCTGCGCCACGGTCGGCGAGCCATTCGCCCGACGCGACTTTACCTTGGGCGTTCCGGGTTTCGACTACCGGGACTTGTACGACCCGGAGCGTCTTAAGGAACTTTACGATGTCTTCGATGAGACTCTGGCGGCGGAAGACCCGGAGGTTCATCGCGCCTACATTGCTTGCCGCGAGGATAAGGACGGCAAGCTGCCTCCCGCCGAGGTCGCGAACGCGCTGCTCAGCACGGCGCCTTACCTCGGGCGCTTCGTCGCGCGCCTGTTCAACGTGGAAGGAGAGCGCGAGACTCAATGCGCCGCTGCGGCCCGTGAGTTCGAAACCGTTTTCGCCTACAAGAATTCGGTGGTCAAACGCGCCGCGCAAAAGTTCGACGCCGAAGCGCTGGCCGGCTTCGATCTCGATGAACTCGATTCCGCGATCGAAGACTTGAAGCGGATAAGCCTCGAGGATGGCGCGCCGGATCTCGATCCCGAGCAGGCGCTCGCTGTGGTCGCGATGCGGCTGGATGCGCTGGCGAAGCATTATCAGGCGCAGGCCAAGGGAGAAACGGCATCGTATCAAGGTGATGCCGACGCCGATGCAGCCGAGTTGCGCCAAAGTCTCAAAGCCGACGACGGCGCCCGCCTACGTTTCGCCGCGGCGCTAGCGGAGGCCGAGCACCCGGCTTTCGTCCAGCGGCTGCTCGATTGGGTGGAACGCTGGAGCTACGCGGCCCTGCACCATCCCACCATCCGCGCGAAGGTCACGGATTGGGTCTCCCTGAAACAGCCGGAGCGCATCGATTACGAGCATCTGGTCGAATGCCATGCCGAACCGCGCAAGGGCTTCGAGGTGCTGGCGGGTCCTCTGGATAAACGTCGCCGGCGCGACGGGTTCGCCTTGACCGACCTACGCGCCTCGGCGCGCGAAGCGAATTACGAAGTGGATCGCTGCGTCATCTGTCACGAGCGCAACAACGATTACTGCTCCAAGGGGCAGCGCACCAAAGAGGGCGAGTTCCGCCACAATCCGCTGGATGTGACGCAGATCGGCTGTCCTTTGGAGGAACGCATTTCGGAAGCCTTCGCCCTGAAGCAGCAGGGAGACAACATCGCCGCCCTGGCCATGATCGTGGCGGACAACCCCATGGCCCCCGGCACCGGCCATCGCATCTGCAACGAATGCATGAAGGCCTGCGTGTTCCAGCGCGTCACCGAGCCGGTCAACATTCCGCAAGTGGAAACCAACATTCTCACGGACGTGCTGTTCATGCCGTACGGCTTCGAGATCTACAGCCTCCTGACCCGCTGGAATCCGCTGAATCTCAAAAGGCCCTACGCCTTGCCTTATAACGGGAAGAAGGTACTGGTGGTGGGCTTGGGACCGGCCGGCTATACGCTTTCCCACTATCTACTCAACGAAGGTTTCGGGGTAGTGGCCATCGATGCCCTGAAGATCGAGCCTTTGCCGGAAGAGCTGACCGGAAAGGATGCGGGGATTCCCGAAGCGGTGGACGATTTCCACATGCTGTACGAGAACCTCGACGAGCGCGTCCTGATGGGCTTCGGCGGCGTCGCCGAATACGGCATCACCGTGCGCTGGGACAAGAACTTCCTCAAGGTGGTTTATCTGACCCTGGCCCGGCGCCGAAACTTCAGCATCTACGGCGGGGTACGCCTGGGCAGCACGCTGTCCATAGACGACGCCTGGGAACTGGGCTTCGACCATATCGCCATCGCCAGCGGGGCGGGCAAGCCGACCATGATCGGCCTCAAGAACAATCTCGCCCGCGGCATCCGCAAGGCTTCGGATTTTCTCATGGCATTGCAACTCTCCGGGGCGGCGAAACAGTCTTCGCTCTCCAATCTTCAAGTGCGGCTGCCGGCCGGCGTAATCGGGGGCGGCCTCACCGCGACCGACGCCGTAACCGAGCTCCTGGCATATTACCCGGTGCAGGTGGAAAAGACGCTCGACCGTTACGAGCGCCTCGTCGCCCGGTACGGAGACACCCAGGTTCGTTCGCGTTTCGACGGTGAAGAGTTGGCCATTTTGGATGAATTCCTGGACCATGGCCGCGCCGTTCGCGCCGAGCGCTGGCGCGCCGAAGCAACCGGGGAAACGCCCGATTTCGAGCCGCTCATCCGGCAATGGGGCGGCGTGACGCTGTTCTACCGCAAGGGCATGAACGATTCGCCGGCCTATCGCCAGAACCACGAGGAAATCATCAAGGCGATGGAAGAGGGTTTGGTGTTCGCCGAAGGCATGAACCCGCAAGAGGCGATCACCGACGAGTACGGTTATTTGCAGGCCGTGCGTTTCGAAAAGCTCGTCAAGCGCGACGACGGACGCTGGGTCGATTCGGGCGAACAGCCAGTGGTGCCCATGCGTACCCTCCTGGTCGCCGCCGGCACCTCGCCGAACACCATCTACGAAAACGAATTCCCCGGCACGTTCCAGCTCGACGGCAATTTCTTCCAGCGCTTCGAACCTGCGTGGAGCGAGAACGGCTCGCCGCAAATGGAAGCCAAGAACGGCTGGGGCATGCCGAAAGAATTGGTCCCGGCCCCCTTCACCTCCTATGGAAAGGACGGAAAGTACATCACCTATTACGGCGACAATCACCCGGTATACGCCGGCAACGTGGTCAAGGCCATGGCCAGCGCCAAGGACGGGTACCCTTACGTGGTCAAGCTGTTCGCGGAAGAACTCAGCCGCCTCGATGCCGCGGCGCAATCCGAGCGGGACGCGGAACTCGCGGCGTTTCAGGCGCAATTGGACGAACTGCTGACGGCCAGGGTCGTGGAGGTCAAGCGGCTGACGCCCACCATCGTCGAGATCGTCATCGAGGCGCCCATGGCCGCCCGCAAATTTCAGCCGGGGCAGTTCTACCGGGTGCAGAACTTCGAATTCTACGCGCCTCGGCTGAACGGCACCTCGCTGGCAACGGAAGGCATCGCTCTCACCGGCGCCTGGGTGGACCGGGAGAAAGGCATGGTCGGCGTCATCGCCCTGGAAATGGGCACCTCCTCGCGCCTCTGCGCCACCTGGAAACCCGGCGATCCGGTCGTGCTGATGGGCCCGACCGGCGCGCCCACCGAGATACCCGAGGGCGAAACCGTGCTCCTGCTCGGCGGCGGCCTCGGCAATGCCGTGCTGTTCTCCATCGGCAAGGCGCTCCGCGAGAACGGCAACCGGGTTCTGTATTTCGCCGGCTACCGGAGCGCCCAGGATGTCTTCAAGGTCAAGGAAATCGAGGACGCTTCCGACGTGATCGTGTGGTCCGTCGACAAGGGCAAGGGCGGTACTCCGATCTCCACCACCCGGCCGCAGGACAAATCCTTCGTCGGCAACATCGTGGAGGCTATGGTCGCCTACGCCAGCGGAGCCTTGGGGGAGATTCCCATTCCGCTCGATGCCGCCGACCGCATCATCGCGATCGGTTCGGACCGCATGATGGCGGCGGTCAAAGCGGCTCGGTTCGGCGTCTTGCAGCCTTATCTCAAGGAAAACCACGTGGCCATCGGGTCCATCAACTCGCCCATGCAATGCATGATGAAAGGCGTGTGCGCCCAGTGCATGTGCAAGCAGACGGACCCGGAGACCGGCAAGGAGCGCTTCGTCTATACCTGTTTCAATCAGGACCAGGATCTGGACCAGGTCGATTTCCCGCACCTGAACGCCCGTTTGCGGCAGAACACGACTCTGGAGAAAGTGTCCAATTTATGGCTCGACTATCTCTTCGAGGCCAATCCGATGCCGCGCGATTGAACGACGATGATTTGAGGCATCTCCATGTATATCTGTATCTGCAAAGCGGTTACCGAAAGCCAAATCTGCGAGGCGATACGCTCGGGGGCGTGCACGCGCAAGGAGATCACCGACTGCCTCAATGTCGGTACCGCCTGCGGCAAGTGCAATCGCGAGATTCGTGATCTATTGCGCCTCGCCCAATCGGAGAGCGGCGGCATCCCGAGGGTGCGGGCGGGCGAGGCTGCGGGTTACGGAAGCCGGGCAAGCGGCGGTCAGGAGCTCCGCTTGTAAGAACCGCCGGCTTTAGCGTTCGGCAGGTTGGTTCGGTATTCGGGGACGGCCATTTTCAGCGGGAAGCAAAGTCGTCCCAGCTTAGAGAACGTTTTGGTATTCGCCATGTTTTGCCGCGGAACGGTTGTTAGGTCGCCGTTTCGCGGTCTTTTTTTCATTTGGTTTTCGGGTTTGCGGCCGTAAGTTCCAGATCTAAGTTCGTGCTCGACTATCCACAATTCCCGTGGACAACCCTGTGGATAAGCTTGGGGATGGACAGCGCGGTCGCCCATTTCTTCGGGGTATTCGTCAGCTTGGTCAGGTTCTGTTCAAGTTTGATGACAAATTGCTATGTCATTGATTGTTCGGGCGCATCAGCGACCTGACCTTGAATCAAAGGCTTAGGACCGGCATGTCGGCAGAAAACGGCACACGACGAGATTGTTTGATTCTGACAGTGGATAACGGACCGCCCCTGTATCGAATCCGTCGCAGCATAAGCCGATCTATATTGTTTCCATAGGATGGCATTATGCTAAAAGAAAAAAGCGATTATTTCCTATTTAGGTACGAAAATAGCCAGCACAGCCCCGAAGTTTTGGTTATGATTATTTCCGTAATTTAAATGATGGAGGTGGTTATGCATATTTTGTTGCTTATTGGGATCGTCCCATTCGTATTGCTGTTCGTGGCGGTAAGTTTTTTTGTTTTGATGGCGGTGGCCGCTGCCGTAGTTGAATTCCCGCTGATCGTGCTCTTGCTGATCGCCGTGGGGCTCGGTTTAAGTCGCAAAGTCCTGCCGAATCTGAGCAAAAAGCCGAACACGCTATGCGAGCAGATGTAATGCCTTGGTTCTTATCAACGTTGACCAAATCCCAGTCCCTTCGGCTGGGATTTGTTGTTTTAGCGACCTGAAAATCGTTTCTTGTAGCCTTTCCGACAGGTGAAAGGCGAGTAGCCTTTTAGAAATCAACAAGCTAGAAGTGGCATTGCCATTGCTTGATTCCTGGCGGACCAAAGCCGATGGGATCAGGCATGAAATCGACCATAAACTTCACCCGACTGCTTCACAAAACGGTTTCCGAGCCTAGCAAGGAGCCGAAACCCGGGACTCCGCTTCGCGGAACCGCCGAACCGAGCCTTGGTTGAATCGCCGGGGCCCTGACATGAATACTACCGAGCCGATGATGAAAGCCCATCAGCTTTTGGGCGAAGCTATTTGCGCGCGGCTGATCACGGAAATTCACGGATTGGGGTTTCTGCCGGAACAGATCACGATGAAACCGGTTTTCAGCGAGGCTCGCTTCGAAACCAGCCGCGATCCTTTCAGCGGCAAGGATACCCTTTGTGCCTATTGGCACCATCCGAACGGACACCGGGTCGGCGAGATGAAGTTTCATGCCGATGGCACCTTCTTCGCCGAATACGATGTCGTTTTGCCACACCCTAAAGACCCGCGCTGGTTCGTAGAGGGCGTGGTCGCCTGGGGGCGTGATGATGTCATCAAATCGGAACCTAAGCTGTTGCCTGCGCTAGGGGATTGATTATGCCTCGTCGCAAAGAGCCATTTTGATATACGCGGTTCCCGATCAAAAAAGGCTTCGCAGGCGCGGCTCATCCCATACAGGCTACCGTTGAAACTCAGTGCATAGGGTGGTTCGCACAGCACAAACCACCGAAACCGCATCCTCGGATTTTTACCGCTGCGTTGTAGGATGGGTACCGGATCGATGACAGCGCCATTCGGCCGGAACTCGAATCGGACAAACCCCGTTTGCCGTCGAGCCGAGGCGCGGATGGTCCTGATCAAACCGTTTGATCAAGCGAAGCCCGGCCGCTGGGCCAGTAAAGTGCAGCGTCCTCGTCGAAAGATCCTCCAACGCCCATCAGGCAGACCATGAACAATCCTTACGAAATCTACGATCTGTTACAGGATTACGCCTCCAGTCCATCGCCGGTTCGGGAGGTATTGATCGGGCTGGTATGGACCTATTGCGAGGCCGACGCCGTCGGATTGGCAATGAGTCCCGGCATCCCCACCCGGACGCTGCCCTGGGCCGGGACCCTGAGCGGAAAATCCCTCTCCGGACTGGTAGCGTGGGTTCGCGACTTCGATCCCTATCGGGCGACGATCGGCATGGCGGCCGTTAATGCCGGTATCAATCGCCTGCAACTTCCGCCGCCCGGCGTTACGCTGGCGCCCCACCCGGAAGGCGGGAACAATCTAGCGGTTTTCGAACACTTCTTGTCCGAAATGAAAGGACGGCGCGTCGTCGTGATCGGCCGCTATCCGGGGCTGGATCGATTTGCCGCCGAGCACGGGCTGGACCTCACCGTACTGGAGCGCCAGCCGGTGCCGGGCGACCTGCCCGATGCAGCCTGCGAGTATCTGCTACCCGAGGCGGAATGGGTATTCATCACGGCGAGTTCGATTCCCAACAAGACTTTCCCGCGCTTGGCCGAGCTGTCCCGCAACGCCGTCAGCGTGCTGATGGGGCCGACTACGCCGTGGCTGCCGGAGTTCTACCATTTCGGCATCGATTATCTGGCCGGCGTCGAAATGTCCGACCATGAATCCCTGCGCCGAACCGTGGCGGAAGGCGGCGGCGTGAGGATCTTCGAAACAGGCTTGCGCTACCGCGTAGCGCCGCTCACGCCCGCCGCCACCCAGGAATGGACGCGCCAGCTCATCGCCCGCACCGTACAGGAGAAGGAAAGTCTGAAACGGGATATGACCGCGTGGTATGACGCTGGAAATTCCCAGCGCTTCCCCGATTACGATCGTCTCGAAGCCTCCAATACCCGATTATCCCGGCTCGACACCTGTTTCAAGCGGCTGTGGGACGAGCATCGCGATCGATCGGCCGAACCGCAGACGGGGCTTTAGTCAAACCCTTACTTGCCGAGGTAAGGATTTCGTTTTATTTTCCTCACAAACAGTAAGTTAACTTTATTTGGGGACGAGGGATGGCCTTCGGCCGATGGCCCATGAAAAGGGGACTGGGCCATTTTCTACTTAGCGTTTAATCTGTTACCGCCCTGGACATTTCAGTGCGAGTGTGGGTACCTGGACACGAACGGCTAGAGCGTTTTCCGAATCGGTGTAAGGGATTCGTGCCAGGAGGGGAGAACGTAGGTCGGCAATCCCTTGCCGACAAAGCCCTTCGCCGAGCCGATACGTCGGCAAGGGATTGCCGACCTACATATCCGAATCCCTTACACCGATTCGGAAAAC
>NZ_JBDIVO010000047.1:0-20926 GCF_039794385.1 Methylocaldum sp.
GGCCAGCGGCGTCCCGCCCAAGGACGTGGCCAAGAACCTCGGCGTGTCCGTTCCGACGCTCTACCGCTGGGTGCCTGCCTCAGCGCAGGCTTAGCGTACGATTTTTTCCGTTTTCTGAGACGACCCCTTTTTCACCTTGTGTCATCGCGTGTCGGCTGAAATTGTGACGAAATCAGTTTACGCCGCGAACACTAATCGTGTCACGACATCCATTCCACGGGATAGCCGTCATCGCCTGCCAAGATTAGGCTGATCTGCCGGCGGTCGATCCAGGTTGAACCCCACAGCCGGATTTTTGTTGGTTGCCCGCGAACGACTCCCGCTACCATGGCGTGACCGCCTCGCGCGGCACATCGCTATTTTTGATCCGCTCACTGCGTTCCTTCTGATTTCGCGCTCAAAGTTCCGATTTCGGCCATTTATTGCAACGCCGGCTTCGGCCAACGACGTTATGCTCATGGATATGTCGATTTGGCGCTCGGGGCGACGTCCCCAGGACTTCATTCCACAGAATCACACAGAGGAATACGCCGATGGCTGAACGAACCCCTCCCGCGATCAGTCGCCCGGTTTTTGAACGTACCATAACGGTTCATAGCGAACAGGCGTTGCGCGTCGTCCGCCGCGTCTTTCCCACGCTGGTGCGATCCTTGTACGCTATCGACGTCATCCTCCGGATCATCGGGGAGGAAGCCGAGATCGATGCAGTGGAAGGCACCGTCAGCAAGATGATCGGCGACTGTGCCAGCGAACTGGAACGCGAGAAGTCCCGAATGGAAAAACTGTGCACCGATAACGGCGTGACCGAAAAGCCGCGTTACACCCATCCCATGGACTTTAACGCGCGCATCGTATCGCCCCAGGTCTCCCAGTTCGTGGCGCTGATCCAAATGCTCGATGAACTCATGATCGCTATGGACGCCCTCTGGCTCTGCGGTGTGCTCACCAACAAGCAATGCGGACAGGCGCACTATCAATGGCAGCAGCGATTGCTGCGACTCGGTCGGCGCATCATTACCATCGAACGGCGCGCCCATCGGGCCGCCTATGCAAAGGGCCATGGCGAGGAAGTCCAAGCGGCGCGTGAAAACTCCGGATTGGCGATTGAACCCGAAGCGATCCTTGATCCGGAGGGACCAAACGCTCCCGGCGATGGTGGCGATGCGTCATCCGCCGAAGCGGAATCCGACCCAAGTGGACCGGATGCGGAGAGCCCCGAAACTGAATCTCTTGAAACATCTACGACTGAAGCTGATAAGTCCGCGTGGCGGAGATTGGCTGGTCTGTAGAAGGCGGCGCCGATATCGCCATGCAGCACTTTCAACGATCACGACAGCCACGGTTTTCAACCGGAGGCCAAACCGTATCTGACGGCAACGCGGACAAACCCGGCTTTGCACCCTGCGGCCGGGTTTTTTGGGGCTCATGTTAAAACCGGCAGGATCTCAGCGTACATGGTTGCACTGCATTCAGCATAAAGTAAAGTAATACGGTATAACCCAATAGTGTAAAGTCACTTTACAAAAAATTCGCAAATTCGTTCAAAGGCAGGATTCCGTTCTGGAGCTTACGCGCTGCGCCGCGAGAGGGGCTTAGCCCTTATCACACCCGATCGGCACGACCCAACTTCCCACAGGCTTCGTCGTTCTCGCATCTCCGGTGACCGGCAGCATTTCCCCCGTCAGTTGCTCGATCTCCTCCACCGTCACGAGGTAGTCGTCCAGCCTTTTCGCTGTAGCTTCCTTTGAATTCGGCACGATCCACGCGATCGTTCTGCCATCGCCGCGGATCACCACTTTCCAGAACGCATCCGGTGTTTTCACGCCGTGGCTCTTGATAAAGTAATCATCGGCCAGGTTGCTGCCCCAAATCACACCGCCGATCACCAGCAGTTCATCGATATCCCGGTAGCACTCGACGATGTCCTCGGTCAGCTTCCATGCCCCCCCGGTTCATCTGCGAGGCCTGCGGCAGGATATTGCTCATGTAGTTCGACTGCTGGATCGCCACCGGCGAACGGTCGAGATGATTTGCTGGCACTTGATGGCCTCGGTCATAGCCGTGGCCGTAGCCTTTCGGGCTGGTCTGCTGGCACTCCTTCGGGACGTAGGGATCAAGCCTGAAGTCATTGGCTCGCGCCTCGTTGCCGCCGTCACGCTGAGCATTGTACCGCCACTTCACGGCGCCGCGTTGCTCGCAGTCGAGCCACACGGTGAAGCCTTCGTAGTCAAGGCGAAGCAGCTTGCCTTCATCGCTGATTTGGGTGGGCGGAAGGACCACCTTGCCGGTGGATGGAGTCTCGGCCCGGAGTTGGATAATCGGAGCCGCCGGCGCATGGTCTTTTGTTTTGGCGAGGTGGTCGCCGTTACAAGCGGTAAGGGAAACGCAAAGGAGCAGAGGCAGGATAGAAATACGGCGCATGAAATTTTCGTTCTTCTTAAATTTTCTGCGGAGTAGGGCCAGGTCGTCCCAGTCCGGCGGTGAAAACAAAAACGTCTATATCAAAAGCCAACCGTTCGAGTCATTGGCTGCGCCCTCTCCTCCCCCGTAGCCCCAATCTTCCATAGCGTCCAACCTACCTATCGCCGCTGTGACAGATGTTGCGAAGTGCCATGGTTCCCCGACCATGGATTCAATACACTTCGCCGTGGCTGCCGACATCGACGAAGACAATTTCCTGTTCCCTGATCTCCAATTCCAGCGTGATGCGGTATTGTAGGGAGATCGAGACCGAATGCAGGCCGGCCAGCCGCCCTTGTAGCGGGTGCAGGCGCAAGGACGGGTGCATCGGATTCTGCTCCAGCAGTAATAGGGTTTTGAAGTAGCGTTCCCGAAGGTCCGGGTGCTTTTTGAGGAATGCCTTTTCTCTTTTCTGGTAAGAACCAGGGAATATCAGTTTATAGGGCATTCTCGTCCAATTCCTTTTGCAAGCGCGCGATGTGCTCCTCGGCGGTGGCTTCTACATAGTCGCCTTGATCGATGGCTGCACGCGCCTCTTGCCAGGCGGAATGAATTTCCGCCTCGCGCAGCCGCTCGTAATGCTCGATGTCCATAACCACAAAGCGCGGCTTGCCCCGCACACTGATGATGGCTTCGTCCTGGTCTTCCAAAGCGGCTTCCAAGGCGGAGACGCCCTTCGATTTTAGATCGTTCGCGGTAATGGCTTTCATGGGCTTTGCAACCGTATTATTAATAAATCGATTTTACGCACGGTCTAAAATCCTCTCAACAGTCTGGTAAGCACGTCTGGACGCAGCAAACACCTAAGCTTATCCACAATTTCTGTGGACAACTTTGTGGCTAGACCGTCAACATTCGCGCTTTTGACTTGATTTCCACCAGCTTACGTTCTCTGTAAAGAAAATGAACAATCCGTTACAGTCGTCCGATTCAAAGGCCGATCAAGAATGGCCTCGCACCCTTCAAGAAGCCGTAGACCAGTTGATCGTCCTGTTGAGTCAGACTGAAAAAGACAAAATTGCCGCAGCGCCCGACGCGGATGCCATCATCGTCCACTTCAGTTTGGGGGCTTATGTCCGGAAGGTGTTTGGTCTTTGGCGCGGGAACAAGGCGCTGATGGTGTCCTGCGGCGCCCTCAATCCCGAGGACGCGTCAACCGTGATTATCCGGGAGCTGTGGGCCAGATTGCGGCGCTGATCCCGTGTGTGGTGTGAGCGCAGCTTGCTACCTTCCTGAAGAAGGGGATCACGCTCATAATGCGCGGTCTTCCGCCGAATCGTCCTTTTATCCGACCATTGTTTCAGTGAGGCTGACCATGCAAGCCACCGATATCGCTCATGTCATACAACTTGCGGTGGCGCCGGTCTTTCTCCTGACCGGCATCGGCGCGCTACGTCAGTCCTCAGCGCCCGCGTGGCGTACTGGGCCATCAGCCTCTGTACCGCCTGTGCGCTACTCATCTGCACGCTGATTGTCATTCTGTTCGTCGGCGCCTTTCTAAGCCTGGATGTTTCGAGCGCCATCGCGATTCTCTTCATCGCTGCGATGGCCGCCCTGATCATCGGTCTTTACTGCTTCCTGCACGAAATTTATCCGGCGACCGCCAGCTTGCGGTTTCGATAGCGCTCGCGAACCGATCCAGATAAGGGCCGAGTCGTGCGTATACCCTCCCCTCATCCGTGGCAGTCACCTGTTACGGATAGGCCTGGTCGGCGAATCCGAGCAGCAGCCGCCAGGGGTCTCGTGAGCGCGCGGGAATCCCGTATCGACAGTGTGAGCGGTCTTCTGGGGCAAAACAGCGCAAGGCTATCGGGCACTGTGCGAAACAGACGAAGTGTATTCGGCTAGCAAGGCCAGAATGTCGGAATCGCAGGCCCCGCAACCTGAACACGCGCCGGTCGCTCTCGATAGGCTGTCCAGGTCGTTGACGCACTTATCGACAAGTCGCCTGATCTGTCCCGTCGTCGTCCCGCTGCAGCGGCAAATCACACCCTTTTTCTGGTCTGGATAGTCGATGGTCATCACAATAAAGGAAATCTCGAACTCTATCAGAGGAGACCCAGCATTATTTCAAAGAGCCTACAATAATCCCAAAGCTTGGATGATTCTGATCAAGGAGACAAAATCCCTGCCATGCCCGCGCTGCTTGACCTTGCCGGATGTCGATATGGTCAACTCACCGTGTTGAGACCCAACGGCCGGCTGAAATTCGGACACGAGCAAACCGCCTGGCTCTGCCGGTGCGACTGCGGCACCGAGATTACCGTGCCGCAAAACCGGCTTCCACATCGAGCTTCAATCAGTTCCCGCCATGCCGTCACCGCCTGCCCGGAATGCCGGCGGCCGCGTTGCGTCATCTGCGGGGAAGTTGTCCGGCAAGGCTCGCTGACCCGCGAGACCTGTTCCGAGGCCTGCGCGAAAGCGCGCCGCAAGCAAATCCAGAACGCCAGCTATCACCGCCGGGTGGCCCGCAATCCGGACCTGAACAAGCGCCGAGCCGCACGGGTAAAGGCGCGGGCCAAGGCCGATCCGGTTTTCGCCGCACGGCTTGCGGAACAGACCAAAGCGGCCCAGGAGCGGCGGAAAGCCCGAATCAAAACCGACCCCGCCTGTCGCGAAACTGTTCTGGCCCGGCAGCGGAACTACTACGCCAAGCATGCGGCCGAGATTCAGGCTAGGCGCCGAGCGCGATTGGATGCGATGACACTCGAACAGCGGGAGCCCTGGCTGGAACGGATGCGGCGGTACGGGCGAGCCTACCGGCAGCGCTGGCGGCAGGAGCTCAAAGCGAATCCCGCCCGGCACCGGGAGTATCTCGACTGGATGCGGGAGTACCGACGCCAACGCCATAAGCAAAAGCAGACAACCGATAGGAGAACATTGCCGCAATGACCCGGTGCGCGACAAGCCTCGGCCTTTAGGCCGGGGAAGGATAGCGCGGACGCCGTAGGCGTCCTTTGGGCGGTCAGTGTGGCGTCTGTTGCTGTTCGATGTACTGGCGGATGATATCGATGGGTGCACCGCCGCAACTGCCAGCGAAGTAGGACGGCGACCACAGGGCACCGCCCCACAGCTTCTTGTGGATGCTCGGGTAGTTCTTTTTGCGGATCATACGACTGGACACGCCCTTCAGGCTGTTCACCAGCGCCGAGACGGCGACCTTGGGCGGGTAGTTCACAAGCAGGTGGACGTGATCGTCCTCACCGTCGAACTCAACCAGTTCCGCCTCGAAGTCGGCACAGACGCTGGCGAATATCCCGTGCAGGTCATCGAGGATTTTCTTGGTGAACACTTCGCGGCGATATTTGGTCACAAAGACCAAATGCACATGCATCAGGAAGACGCAGTGCCGTCCGTGCCTAATATCGTTGTTCTTGCTCATAGACCAAACTATACTATACGCATGCAACGTCTCCAAGCCTTCAAATACGAACTCATGCCGAACGGCGAACAGCAGCGCAACATGCGCCGCTTCGCCGGTTCGTGCCGCTTCGTGTTCAACAAGGCGCTGGCGTTGCAGAAGGCGCGCTACGAGCGCGGTGAGAAGAAGCTCGGCTACGCCGGGCTGTGCAAGCTGCTCACCGAATGGCGCAATGGCACGGAAACGCCGTGGCTCTCTGATGCGCCTGTGCATCCACTGCAACAGACGCTCAAGGATTTGGAGCGCGCCTACGCCAACTTCTTCGCCAAGCAGGCCGACTTCCCGCGTTTCAAGAAGAAAGGCCAGCACGACAGCTTCCGCTACCCCGACCCCAAGCAAATCAAGCTCGATCAGGCCAACAGCCGTATCTTCCTACCCAAGCTCGGCTGGCTGCGCTACCGCAACAGCCGGGAGGTTCTGGGTGCGGTCAAGAACGTCACCGTCAGCCTGTCGGGCGGCAAGTGGTTCGTGTCGATCTGTACTTCCCGCGAGGTCGAGCAACCCATGCCACAATCCACCTCAGCGGTCGGCATCGACATGGGCGTGGCCCGGTTAGCCACGCTCTCGGATGGCACGTTCTTTGCGCCGCTCAACAGTTTCAAGCGGCACGAAACTGCCTTGCGCAAAGCGCAGCAGGCGATGAGCCGTAAGACGAAGTTCAGCAACAACTGGAAGAAGGCGAAGGCCCGCGTCCAGAAAATTCACGCCCGTATCGGCAACGCCCGGCGCGACTACCTGCACAAGGTCACGACCACGATCAGCCAAAACCACGCGATGGTGTGTATCGAGGACTTGCAGGTGCGGAACATGTCCAGGTCGGCGGCAGGCACGACCGAGCAGCCTGGAAAGAATGTTCGGGCCAAGTCCGGCTTGAACAAATCCATCCTCGACCAAGGCTGGTTCGAGTTCCGCCGCCAACTGGATTACAAGCTGGCGTGGAACGGTGGACATCTCATCGTCGTGCCGCCGCAGAATACGAGCAGGACGTGCCCGGCCTGCGGGCATGTGTCGGCGGACAACCGCACCAGTCAGGCGAAGTTCGCCTGCGTGGAATGCGGTTTCGAGGAAAACGCTGATGTGGTCGGCGCGATCAACATTCTCAGGGCGGGACACGCCCGTTGCGCCTGTGAAGTGAGCGATGCAGCAAGGTCGCCAGCAGCAGGAACCCACCGAAGCGACTCAGGAGCGGCTCAATGCCGCGCCTGAGCGCCGTAGGAATCCCCTTCCTTCAGGAAGGGGAGGATGTCAAGAAACCATCCACGCCCACAGATCCAGCCGGCTCCGGCCAGGACTGGCCGCGCACCCTCAACGAAGCGGTAGACCGATTGGCGCGCATGCTGAGCCATACCGAAAAGGAGGAAATCGCGGCGCTGACCGAGGGCGATTTGATCGGCCTGCATTTCGGTCCTGGTATGCGGATTCGAAACGAATTTAGCCTGTGGCATGACAATAGCGACCTGCTGATGAACTGCCAAGGGATCAAATACGGAGATGCCGCGGATAGTTACTTGTCCATAGATCCGGACGACGCTTCGATGATGATAATTCGGGTACTGTGGGCGCGGCTGCGGCATTAGGGAAGCTCTGAACAAATCCGGAGATGGCAAAAGCGGTACTCACAGTCATTCAAAGACGGATCTAAAAGCGCCTTTGGGAGATTTGCTCACGGTTTACCTTGAGGACATGGCAATCCGAGGGCCATCTAGCATCCACCGGACAGATCTCCCCCTCAGGCGAGCAAGGCTCGCCGCTTGAGGTAGAGGTTCGCCAGCCCGACCAGCGCGAACACCTGAGCGGCATTCTTGGCCAAGCCCCGGTAGCGCACCTTCACATACCCGAACTGCCGTTTGATGATCCGGAACAAGTGCTCGACCCGGCTTCGCACCGAAGACAAGCGCCGGTTCCTGGCTTTCTGTCCCGCTCCCAGCGCACGCTGCGGCGGCGCCTTCAAGTTGATTCCCCAGAACACGCCGGCCGCCCGTGCGGCCCGCTTCAGCCGATTGTCCACATAGCCCCGGTCCCCGAACACCGCCCGATCGTCCTCGCGAAGCAGGTCCGGCAATTGGCTGAGGTCGGAGGCGTTGGCCGGCGTCACCGAAACCGTATGCGCCAACCCGCTGTTCACGTCCGCCCCCACGTGCACCTTCATGCCGAAAAACCACTGGTTCCCTTTCTTCGTCTGATGCATCTCCGGGTCCCGAGCTTTCCCTTTGTTTTTCGTCGAAGGCGCTGCATGAATGATCGTGGCATCGACCATCGTGCCGCCCTTAAGCAGCAGTCCCTTCTCTTCCAATACATCATTAATCGTGTTCATCAGCTGGGCCGTCAGATCGTGCTGCTCCAGGAGGCGGCGGAAGTGGAGAATCGTCGTTTCGTCGGGAATGGCATCCTCGCTCAGTTCCACGCCGGCAAACCGGCGCATGGACTCGATCTCGTATAGGGCCTCCTCGGCGGCCGGATCGGACAGACCATACCACTGCTGAAGGAAATAGATTCGAAGCATCGTCGGCAGCGGCATTGGGGGGCGTCCACGCCGGCCGGCCGTGGGATAGAACGGCTCGATCACCGCCAGCAATTCCAGCCACGGAACCACCTGCTCCATCTCGGCCAGGAACACTTCCCGGCGGGTCTTTTTCTTCTTGGCGTCGTAGCTCAGCGAGGCAAAAGTCGTCTGCTTCATCGGTTCATTCCACAAGACCGGTGAGACCAGCGTACCACAATGAATTTTTCAGAGGTTCCTTAGCCATGTCGTTACGGAAAAATGCAACAACGCAGGCAGAAACCGAAGAAAACCATGAACGGGTGGCTCGCCAGTATGTATGTCCCTGCATCTCTAACAGTCGCGGCCTAAATGCCAATGCCCGGTAAACTGTGCCGCTCGGATGAGCAAACGGCTGTTTTCGAGACGATCTATTTCAGTACCGCTAAGCCGTCCAGCGTCATGACAAACTAGGGGGCTCGGGATTTCTTAACGCACCTGATCCCCATCAAGCTTCACGCGGTACCCTCTGACAAAAGCAGCATATTGAGGAGGTTCAACTCGCTCGATGCCATGAAGTAACGGTCGTCGAAAACCATATCGAATTTCAGAGGATTGGTCTGACCCACACCTGCCGCCCAAGGCATCGCTTCGTAGCGAGGTATCGCTGGCATCACGGCATTACTGGCAGAAAGTGCCCGGCCAAGGCCATTCCGCCACAATTCCGGCTCTTCCACGGCCTTCGGCTTGTCGTCATGCGCTCGGGACGGTCGAACAAACTGAACGTAACCCGCCGGTAGAGCTACCCAGGTATCAGGCGATTTCAGCTCCTTCAGCGTGTTGAACTCGATTGCGGCATCTGGCTTCTCACGGGCAAGGAGACGGAGAAGGTTGGCCGCAGGGACTCTCAGGCTGCTCGGCAAAGCATCAGTCTCATCGATACTCTTCAGTTCCCAGTACAGTCGGCGGGTCATCTGCTCGACATTGGTCAGCTGCCCTTCAAATGAAAACAGCTCGCGTTTGTCGAAATCTGCCCAGTGTTCGAGCACCAACGGGCCGGCGAAATAGATATGCGCCGGCAAGCGAGGCCTCCCCTCGGCATCGGGCAGAAGCGGGGCAAGGGCTGTACTGGCTTGGTCAAAGAACTCACGGGCGTCCTCGCTTTTCACAAAGGAGGCGCCATCCGCGTTCTTGCAAGCGGTGGCTTGCAGACGAAACCGTGCAAACAGGTCGTAGCAGTGGTTTCTGGCTGAACCGACGAGCCCAGCCAGTTCCGAATTTCCCTCCCCTTTTACGTAGGTATCCGCCTCCGCCAAAAACTCCAACACGTACTGGGACATCAGGTTCAACAATTCCTCCAAACCGACGCTTCCGACCGGCACCAAGGCCAGATTTTGGTTCAGGCCAGCATCACCAGTGATCCGGGTAAAGATCGTGGCACGCAGCATGACCAGCAAGGTCATGAGATCCAGTGACTGGCGGAGCCATTGCCGTTTGTCCAACGTTTCCCCGTGCACCAGGAAGTCGTCGACCAGCATGACGAGCCTCCGAGGGACCGAGTCCCCGGGAATTTCATTGCCCTCTTCATCATGGTACTTCCCCCGACCACGATAGATGAGCTGTGCGATTTCCATCAATGCGGCCTCGACATTGAAGCGCGGTACGGCCGCGATGATCCAGTCGGTCTTCGGGAATGAAACTCCCCGCGCCCCTGACGACGTCATCAAGAATACCTTGATGCTGTCGCGGGTTTTCTCCTCTACCAGTTTCTTGCGTCGGGATCCCGGAATCGATGAATCGAGAATCTGGACGTTGTGTTCGTTCAAGCCGAGTTCGGTGTCCTGCGTGAGCGTATTTCGGAGCGACCGCAGGAAAAGCTTGTCCTGCGCGAAATAGATGACCTGCTTGGCGCCTCCGGCAACGGCGTTCCGAATTTCTTGAGCGGCATTCTCAAAAAGCGCCTCCTCCGCAACACGGCGGACAGCCTGCCGGGGTGTTTCAAGCAGACCGGGCTGTTTTTCGATCAGGCGAACGGTTGACAGGTTGACTCGGTAACGAACGGTCAGCTCGCTGGCCGGGTAGCTGTTGGTCATGACATGCAGGACTTTAGGCTTGCCGGCGTCGATCGCCACTTTGGTGACGGCTAGCGCAAAAGGCTTACGGCCCCGTGATTTGGAAATGAGGATTTTGCCCGGCGCCCTGTCGCCCGCATTCAGATAGCGGTCGAGGACCAGCTCGTTGCCGAGAGAGGCATCGGATATGACGAGGATGACCGTAAAGGGCGACTCTCCTGCCTCGAAAGGCTCAATGAATTCGTCCTTCAGCCAACGGGCAACCGCATGGACGAACGGCGCGCCGGCCCCGTCGCCCGCGAGCTCATCGACCATCACGACGACCGTCGGCATCCGCTGGGCAACGCGGCGGCGCTCTTCGATGCCGGCGCGCCTTGCGACCGATTCGCGGAAGAGCTGAGAAAGCGACTGGATCGTGTTGCGCCTGTTTGCCTTCTCGCGGAATCCTTGGAGCGCTGCCGTCAGAACCACGCGATTGACCTCTGGGTTTTGGGCCAGAAGTTCCCGGGTCGTTAAGGACATCGCGGACAGCACGCCGAGCAGCGGCCGCTCTTCGACCTGATCTTCATGTTCGGACAGTGTCGTCTTACCCAACCGGGATCCGGCGTGCTTCGCCTCGATCTCGTGCTCTTGCTCGGGCGAAAGGAACAGGATGCTGTTCCGTGGAACGTTTAGATTTTTCACGCCGTCGACCACGACGGCGCCGTCGATACGGCGCTCCCCATCCAACCCCTGCTCGACCTGTGAACGATGGTATCGGGGTGCGGCAGAAATGATTTGGGCGTTGGTCGTGATCGTCAGGATACCGGACGGGGCTCCGTCCTTCCTCGCAAGTTTTTCCGTCACATCACGGTTGATGACAACGCGCGGGCTGACGTAGAGAAAGAAATAGCCGGATGACTGTTGGGCGAGGTACCGAGTCACCGCAGTGGTTTTACCAATCCCCGGATTGCCTTCGAGCCCGATGACATTGAGCTTGCCCCGTTTGGCTGCGCCGAGACCCGCGACGATGGCGGCCGCGTGCAGGTCGCGGAGCGCCACGGTTATCTCGCCGGTGCGCAAGTCCTCCAGCGCCCGTGTAATCGCATTCTTTGCCGAACCGCCGAAGTAATCATTGATCTCGGGACTTTCCTCCACTAAGGCCAGCGCTTCGTCCGTGGAATACCTCTGCATTGGATTCGCAAATTCCGGCACTTTTTCCTCGAATTCGAATCGGTAATCCGTGCCCGGCGTTGGAATTTCGCGCAGGCCTTTTAGACCGGATTTGAGGCTCTTAGGCAAACGACTGAGAATCTGACGAAAAACCGCGTCGACTTCCTGGGTGAGCCCCGCTTCGTCATCATCCTGTCGCTTCACCGCCTTACGATAGGCCGTTCCCAGCTGTTGCATCAAAGCAAAGCGCGGATCCTTCACCCCGCCGGGCAAATAACGCGCGGCGAGACTTTCCAGGCCGTTGGGGGTGATGGCGAGCGCCCGGACGACGCACGGTTTGACCAACAAGCCGTAGCGTTCCAATACCTGTACGGTGGACTCGGCATAACTTGCGGCCTGGCATAGCTTGTAGAACGGCTTGTTGTCGGATGTGAACGCGCCGAGATGAGCCTTGATATCGTCGGACAGCTCGAAGCGCTCTTCCTCGACTTCCGCGGAAACTCGCGCAAATACGCCGCGTGAGTCCACGTACCGGCGGTAGCGCAGCAGTTCTTCGAGGTGCGCCGTCTCCTCGCTAAAGTCTTCCAGTGTGGCGGGACAATCGTAGGAGTATTCCTGGACCAGGATATGGTCCTCCTTGTGGGTACCTGACAGCCACAGGAGGAAATCGGCGCGCGCCGGTCGGCCCTTATCCGCCAAGGCCGGGTCAACCGGCCCCTTTAAGCCGAGCAATCGGTGAATTTCGGCACAGGACCGCTCTCGTTCGGCGTCGAAATCTTTCTGGCTCGGAAGCGTCAAGGGACACCAGAGTGCGCGCCGGGTAAGCGCCTGGTTGGCAAGCGGCTGGCAGAGTTTCCGGAGGTATTCCCGCATTGCGGTGTAGCCGAGCCCATAGGTAACCGTCGCCAGATGTTGGAGCGCCGCGTGGATGTGTTCCTTGAGCGTCTCGTCAACGACTTGAAGCGCCCGAACCACGGCTTTGTATACCTCCGAGGTTCTCGTTTCCCGCCAAGGCTTAAGATGCGGGTCGTCGAGAGAAACCAAGCCGTGATCTGTCAGGCAGCCCAGTACGCCGCGTTTGACGAAGATTTCGTAGGCCTGCCCCCAAATGACGGCCTGTTGCTGAAAGGTCAACTCCTCCATTCGGTTTTGTCCTTGTGCAGCACCTTTGTGACATGCGCCAAAAGCGCCGGAAAGGACAGAAGGACGGAGCCCTTGCCGCGCCGGCTCATCACTTCCAACTCGCCCGCGGCCGCATTGGTCGCTGGCGTCGCCCACCCGAAGGGATCGAGCACCGGCAGTACTTGCTGCTTGGTGGCCGCTCGCTCGCTTTCCAAATAGTGCAGTCCCCTCAGTACACCCAAGATGGAGGCGCGAACCGCTTCGCCTTCGGGTGTCGTACCCAGGATGTTTTGGCGGATCGCTTCACTCCATTCGATGTTGGAAAGACGCTGTTCGATGTCGAAGAAATACGTGCAAAATCCGGACTGCGGCCGACCTTCTTCGGTCACTACGGCCAAGGTGGCGAAGGTGTAGACCGGCTGCAGCCCGCGGATCAGTTCCCGCTCGGATTCCTCGTACATCCGCTGGTGATCGGCAAAAGTTACGACCTCGAAGGCGCTCTCGTTGGAGCCCCTTGTATGCAGCCGGGTCGCCGGAAAAACGTCCCGGCGGAGAGGGTATAGGAACACATCGGGGAATTTTGTGGCGGCGGATTCCAGGAACTCATGCGTGCCGTGGGGGGCGTGCCGCTCGGCGGCTCGGCCAATGTGCCGGTTGCCGAAGTGATGCGAAAGCAGCACGATATGTCGAAACTCCTGCTCTCGAAGCCGGGCAATTTCTTCGAGAATCAGTTGCGGCTCGCGGAAAGCCCGGCGGTTTTCGACCAGGCGCGAGTTCATCCGGCCGACGTAAATCGCCATACCGTCTTTCCGGCGGACGCCGTAATAGCTGCGGGAGACGAACAGAAAGCCTTCGGCATCCGGATAGAGCGGATGGGAATCGCAAGGTCGGGTCACGTAGGAAAGCACCGCAACCTTTTCCAGGCTGCCGCCCGCCGTGGTGACGATCGGGAAGCGACCCTGCATCGCCATCAACGAATTCGTCTTTCGATAGCGGATGGTTTCGGCTTTTCCTTGGGTGTGGAACCCCTGCATCTTGACCAAGAGCTCCCGAGACAGGGCCTGCTCGATGGCCTGACAGGCGGCATAGACGGCGGCATTCCCATCCGTGGCGTCGGATTCTTTCCCGCCAGGTTGCAGGCGCACTAGATACATCGCTGGACGTTGCCGACCCTCGATGGACTGAGCGCGGCGTGCAAGTTCCAATAGTACGATGTAGCTCAACAGCGTGAACGCAGCGCAGCCGGCTGTACGAAGCTGCTCACGAGTCGCTTTGTCCTGATCTTTCGCCCCCTTGGAAAGGCTCAATGAGCGGACGTCGTACTCGATATCGATGCCACGGCCCGTGTCGAAGCTCGTGGACGCCGTATCCGCTAGCCGCCATTGCTTGATGCCCGCCGCGTCCTTTTCCTCCTTGAGCGGGACGAACCGTACCGGTAAAACCGGTTGGGTGAGATCGCGGGACATCCGGATTTCGTGCCGGAATCCCACAGGCGTTATCGAACGCTCCATCAGGTGCGTTTCGACCGCATACGAAGCCAAGGAACCCGGCACTTCCGCCAGGTTGTCAGTAACGACGAGGTGCTGGAACCAGGCAATGTGGTCATGGCCTTGGTCATTCTTGACCAAGATTTCCGTGTTGTGTGAGGCCATGGTCCGAACGACGGCCCAGTCGACGATCCTCTTGTGCACGGCGACATAGAACTTGTCCGCGATTCGATTCGCATCCTCGACCAATTTGGCGGATTTCGTTTGAAGCACCTTGATGAGCGATTCCGCGATGCGTTCCATCACAGGTTCCCGAAGGCGCAGCTTGGCGATGAGTTCTTTGACCGTTCCGAGCGGGTCGGTTTTCAAGGCCCGTGCAATGCCGTCAGCTTCCGTCTCGATGTCTTCGCTGCCGGGTGAATCAAGCGAACTTGGAATGACCAGGTACAGAAACACGAGTTCGGCGATATGGCGTCCGGTATGGCCGTTGATTACAGGGTCTTCCACCAGGCGTTCTTCAATTCGGTCCAGCCGAGCCGCGAAGGCACTTTTGCCGGAATCGGGGCTTTTGCCGTTGACGCGGAATCGGTAGGAGACCTCTCGCCGGGTCGCAAAACCGTGTTCGGGATCGGTACGAGCCTCGAAAATTTGCACGGCCCACTCCGCCCAAACCGGGAGGCAGCTATAAAACAGCGCTTTGCGCAGGTGGTCCGACAAATCGGTGCAGCTGCGTTGCCCATACACCGTACTGACATCGAGCGGGAGTGTTCGTCCGGCCGTACTGGCGTAGGTCCGGAAACACGCGAGCACCCGGTCGACGTAGGCCTTCAGGGAGGGATCCGAACTTCGGGTCGCGATAGACGCCATCGATTTGAAGGTGACCTGAAGGCGAACCCTTGCTAACGCGTCATCATCCAGGAAATCGAGAAAGCGCTGGATTTGACTCCCCGGCTGGCCACGCTGCATACGGACGCTGGCAAGAATGGGCTGGATTTCGTCGTTATCCAGGTCCTCATGGCGCAAATAATTTTCGATGCCTTTTAGGAGACGTTCCAACCAGTCCCGACCATCCACCGTTTCAATTGCTGACAATACCCTCGCGACGTCTTTTTCCTGTTCGGCTGCTTTGCGGCTTGGAGCGGCGAAGCCGACCGGCACCACGGCCGCGATGCCTGGCGAAGGATACAGCGGGACATTCAGATTCCGAGCGAATAACTCCAACGCCTGGTTGGATGATGGAATGACAAGGGATTGCAGCGGTGCCGACTGCAATACGGTGTCGATCTCACGTGCGATCGCCTGGTGAAGTCTTTCCAGGGCGGCTGTCGTTTTGGCCTCCGAGCCCGGTAGGAGCCGCCCGCCCATCTTGCTGGTCGTTCCTCTGGGAGGCGATTCAAGATCAAACAGGAAGCCAGTGTCGCTGCCATGCGCAAAATCATCCTTGAACTCAGGAAACTGATATAAGCGGCGAAGCACTGTGGCTAGGTTGAACCGGATACGTTGACGTTGCCCGCTATAGCGGGCGAAGCCAACCGGTTCTGAATCGTCCGTCGAAAGTGCGGCAACGAGTAATTCCGCGAGCCGGGAAAGCCAGATAGATGGCGTTCGGGTGCGCGCGGAAATACTGGCACCCCCAGTCAGGGGAACGTTCATGGGTCATGCTCCTTATCTTGGTAGGGACACCACTTCACCCGGTCGGAAGACCCATCCGGCGGGTGGTTAAAGGGGGTTGATGATCAAAGTTTATAACCCTTTCTTAATTCCGGTCACTTGATTATCCCGCTGACCAAGGTCATTTTCCGTGCTTTGAAGATCATCATCCGGCTTCTTGGAGGACGGCTGCACTATTAGTTAGCCTTGCCTATACAAAGGCACGTATGGATATCAGCACAACGCCGGCACAAAACGTACCGACGCTTGTCGTCGAAAGTTGGCTGTCGTGGTCGGACAGGCTTTTTCGCTTTTTAGCGTCTGGACGACACCCTGTAGCTCGGCTGCTCCAACGTACAACACCGGTCCCGACCAAGGGCTCGACACCGTAACCAGCCCGGTCGTTCGGTAATCGCAATCCGGACGCGGTAAACCGGGTTGCGATATTAATCCGCAAACTTCCTCTTTCGGCTTGCATATCCGCACTTCCCTGAGATTCTGACTCCGTGGTTTTTCACGCTGCTGCATTTATGGGACTTGTACTACGGAGACAAGATCGTGCAAACCGAGACCGAAAACAAATTTCTACGTTACCTCCCTCTTGACCGAGTCCACGTTCAACCGGGTTTCAATCCTCGTAAGTTCTTCGACGACGCGGAGTACCGCGAATTGACCGAATCGGTCCGGCAGAATGGCGTCCTCCAGCCCGTTGTGGTGCGTCCTATTCCAGATCGCCCCGACAACTACTGGATTGTCGCCGGAGAACGGCGTTACCGCGCTGCCAAAGATGCCAATCTCGTCTTGATTCCCGCTGCCGTTCGCGATCTGACTGACCACGAGGCGATGGTGGTCGCCACCATCGAGAACACGCAAAGGGCGAATATGTCGCCTGCGGAAGAAGCCGAGGCGGCCCGAACGGTGCTTATGGGCTGCGGCAACGATCGCCAGGAAGCGATGCGACTTCTGGGATGGAGCCAAAAGAAGTTTGAATCCCGTCTGCTCCTACTTCATGCAGACCCTGAGGTACTAGAGGCTTTGGCCCAACGCAAGATCAAGCTTGGACACGCGGAACTCCTATCGCAACTGCCGCGCGACTTCCAGACCGCGACGCTAGCGAAGATCATTGAGCATGGATATTCGGTTGCCGATCTTAGGGACCGGCTGGCGGCGTTTGCCCTTGACCTCTCCAAGGCCATCTTTGACATTTCCGGGTGCGCCAACTGTCCCCATAACTCGACGATGCAGGCGAGCTTGTTCGAAGAGCACATAGCGTCCGGCAAATGCGCGAACCGCGAGTGCTTCCAGGCCAAAAGTCAGTCTGCTCTCGACGAGAAAAAACGCACTCTGTCCGAACAGTACGCGGTCGTCTACCTCGACACCGAGCGTCCGCCGAATTCCTATACGATCCTTTGCCAGCAAGGTCCCCAGGGCGTCGGGAAACACCAGTTCGAGCGCGGATGCCGCCAATGCGCCCATTATGGGGCACTGCTCATGACATCTCCTGATCGCCTGGGCGAGGTCAAGGAGGATTGCTGTTTTGACCTCGGCTGCCACCAGAAAAAAGTGGATGAGTACCGGGCGACTTCGAGTGTGGCCACGCAGGTTCGAAGGCAAGATCAGTCCGGGATGCCGTCGAGAACAACGGGCCGTATCGCGAAAGGCGCAACCGCCGCAAGCGGTACAGCCGACTCGGGCAATCCCAAGGCGAAAGCCGCCAGTGCCTCGGCGTTGCCGGGCAAAGTCGTCGAGGCGATCGAAACGTTTTATCGCACCCTGAGCGCGAAGATCGCGCCGGACGACCCAAGAGCCGTTCTATGCCTCGACACGTTTGCCCTGTACCGATTCCTCGCGGCCAGCGCCCCGAGCACACTGCTGCCCGACGCCATTCAGGACAAGGCATTGCACCTTACGAATCTCGACGCTTTCGTCAACGCCGTGTACCCGCTCGAACCCGGAGAACTCGTGGCGTTTCACCATCGGCTCTTGGTTCATTTGTTGAGCCGGCACGAAAAGACTTCGTCCTTCAACAACAAGCCTTTTGCCCGAGGCGCGGCGGCGCTGGTCAAGCACGCCGGGATCGATCTGAGCGACCACTTCGTGCTTGAGAGGGATTTTCTTGCGGCCTTTACCAAATCCGGCATGGAGGTGGTGCTGCGCGAAGCGGTCAATGATAGGAACGAGCGATTCGTGGAGTATTACGAGTCGCGTGACGAGAAGACCAAGTTCCCTACGTTGATAAAGAAAAAGACCAGCGAAATTCTCGACGAGGTTTTCGGGTGCGGGTTCGATTTCGGCGGCTTCGTGCCGAGTTGCGTTTCGGGATACCTGGGAGACGATAAGAGTAAGACTTCGAGCGAGCAGACGGCGACGGCCACGATGCCGGTGACCGCGGTGGCCAGCGCCCAGACCGAAGAATCTCGACCGCTTGGCCTGGAATGCGAAGACCAAGCACCCTCCGAATTCGAATACACCGAAGACCCCGAGGAATCCGCCGATGATTTTTGAAACTTTTGCCCAAATGCTCAGGCACGACGAGCGCATCCAGTTCACGGTCGCCCGCAAGGGCGACCAGTTGAGCGTCCTGGTGCAGCCGGTGCTACAAGGCGTGGCTGACGACAAGACCCCGGAACACGTCCAGTCCTTGCGAGCCGTGCTGTCCATGCCGCTGTACGTGGTAACCAGTGCGGCGTTGCTGGACCGGGACTTTCCGCGTTCCCTGGCGGAATTCGCCGGAGTTCGCGAAGCGGCTCACGGCGATCTGAAAAACGCCTTGGGCCGCATCAAGGAAGCCGGTAAACAGGCCCGCGTTGCCGCCGATAAGGCGACTCCCGCCGCCCAAGCACGGTCTGGCACTCGTTCGACCGACGAGTCCGCCGCCTCCGCGCCTGCCGAGAGTGCGGTGAACGTATCCGTTACCGACAAATCGCTTTTTTGAGGCCACTATGAGCACAGCAAATCCCACCGTTATTCGCCCCGTTCGGGTTTTCAAGATGGGCTCGGTCCGGCTGGCGGACCCCGCGCCCGATCTCTCGCCCATCGAAGCATTGCGCTTATATGCCCCATCCTATCCGCATCTGGCCCAGGCCGAACTCGCAGAGCCTCAACTGGTTGGTGAGGAATTGCACTATGCCGCCAAGCTCGAACCCGTCAAGACCAAAGGCTGACAAGAGCGGGTTGGCCATCCTCCGCCGATGGGGGAGCGAACCTCCCCCGGACCGAGAGAACGGCAAGCACGAGGACGACGAGACATGCTATCGATTCACTCTGAACCCGCCGAAACCCAGGCGGCAGGCGCTTACGGGCATCGATCCGGCCCGTCTGCCCCTAGTCTGAGCCTGTTCACACCGCCCCGGCTCGGCGTCGCGCTGGATGGATTGCTGGAAGAAGTTCGGGAACGGCGGGCCAGGGCCTATTTCGATGAGCACCGCCCCGGCATCGCCAGCCTCATTCTGCTGGCCCACGAAATGGGTGTGGTCTCGGAATGCGATATCGACCGCGCCGTTTCGGGAGGCTGGCAGAACGTCTACCGGCTGCATCGGGAGTCCCTTGGCCGCATCGCGGCCCATCTCGAAGCCCAGGCCCGCGCCATTGCCGGGACCGATCGGTCTCACGGTGATTTTGAATCGCTCGGCATGGCGCTGGAACGCCGGGATAGCGAGTTCCGGCTCCTGTTATGGTCCGGTTTCCGTTTCACGCAAGTCTCACTGAGCGATGTTCCCCGTGAACTGGGCCGGATGGTGTACGGCTGCCTCTGCTGGATCGTGAACCGGCTGGGCTTCGGACTGCTGGCTCAAAACGCGATGGATATGTGGTTCGACCTCGAAGAGGAATTGGCCGCTTACGAGGACTACCGAAAGGAGCATCCCGATGCCGACCACCGTCAGTTCGCACGTGAGGCGCTGACCACCGGCCTCTATCCGTTTTGCGAGTTTACGAACAACCTTGACGATTTGGTCCGTCGGTTGGATTTCCTGCGGTCCGTTTTGGACGAACGGGCGGACCGCTGGTGGGGCGATCCGCCCGACATGGCCGAAATCCGAGCGGCGGTCGTTCGATGGCGGCGTCGGTCGCCCGATTTGTATCACCATCCGTGGACAGGGTTCATCCGGCAAGCTGTCTTCGTCTGGAAAAGACTCCGGCATCGGAACACGGCTGAACCCGAGTCCTTTGCGGTCATCGACGACGAGTGCGATGAGGCGGAGGCGCCCCTGGACTACGCCCACATGGTGGGCTTCGGTATGTCCTGGGAAAGCGAGGTCGCCGAGGACTTCTACAACCAACTTTACCAAACCGGGGAGACACCGGTCTTGCGCCTGAAGCTGCACCCGGTTGCGATTTCCAAGGTTGCGGAGAAACTGGAATCAATAGCCCCGGCACGCGGGTTGTTGCGCTTGGCCGAAATGATCGAATGCTCTCAGGAATCCCAAAATGACGCACCACACTGATTTTTTCGCGGCTGGTCTCGCCAGTGAGCCAGCCATCTCACCGCGAAGCGCGTTACTGTTCCACAATACCGAGAACTTCGGTGGCGATTATTGGAGCGGACGCTGTGTCGCTTCACTGCACGAGTTGACCACCGACACGGACGGCGCGTCCGTCATCGGAGCCGGACGACTGCTGACCATGCGGGACATCGAAGCCCTCTTGCGATCCGTGCTCAAACAGCAAGGAGGAAGCATCGGAGTGCTGCCTGCCCAGGTACTATCGATTTCCGGGACACATCTGGCCTGGACCGTGCCCGCGCGGGTGCGACCGATGCTGTTCAATATGGCCGGGTCTCCCTTGAAGACGCTGGCGGTGCCGTGGCCGAGGCTCTTGCTGGTCGCCACCGCGAATGGACGTTTCGCAGTAGCCCCCTTGAGGGGGCGTGCTCGCCCCACGGCGAAGACCCGGCTCTACAACGCGCCGTTGATGAACGTAGGGTGTGACGGCGTGGTTTGTACAGGGACCGCGACTCTGCCCGGCGGGTGCGGCATCGAGGACATGGCGGGTTGGGAAGCGGTACTGTTCGATACCGCGTTTTCCCACGTCAATAACCGATTGACGCTATTCCAGGAGAACGACGCGCCCGTGGATGACAGGA
>NZ_JBDIVO010000048.1:0-20792 GCF_039794385.1 Methylocaldum sp.
TCCAGCAGAAATTCCGCCAGATAGGCCCCGTCCTGCCCCGTCGTCCCGGTGATCAGCGCTACTTTTTTCACTGTGAACTCTTCTTTAGGTTCTTAGAGGCTATCCCAGCAGGCCGTTCGCCCTGAGCTTGTCGAAGGGGTACTTGAGCCTACTGGGATAGGCTCCTATTTCCAAATGGCCTTCAATACGGTTTCGATTTTTGTAAAGTCGGTTAGGCTGCGAGGCCTTAACCCACTCTGCGATTAATGTTCTTTTCCTTCGACGCTTGAATGTCCGCGATAAAAACTTCTGCTAAGCGATAAGCCTTGTAACACATCAAATCGAACATTTTTGTTACATTCCTATTCCCGGAACCTAGGGTCCGAGATACGGCACTTCCTGACCATGTCTTAGCTGCCGTCGGATAAATAGCTCGGGAGAAACTTCGTTGTGCGAAGCGTGTCCCCGTGATTCGGGGCTGAATAACTCGAAAGCAAAGGATCTGCCTACGTTGGCTCATCGGCTTATGGATTTACCTAGGGCATTTTCATACCGACTGTACGGGCACTCGCGAGTAGGTCGGGAATCCCTCCCAATCGCAAACGGCGTCTTCGTCGGCAAGGGATTGCCGACCTACGACCGTGCCCCCGTAGGTCGGGAATCCTTTCCAATCGCAAACGTCGCTTTAGTCGCGACCTTCCAATCGCAAACGGGCCTTTAATCGGCCCCTTCCAATCGCAAACGGCGTCTCCGGGAACACCAAGGCGACGATTTCCGACACAAAGCCCGTCGACAAAGGGTTACCGACCTACGACTGTAGCACCCTGTAGGTCGGCAATCCTTTGCCGACGTATCGGCTCGGCGAAGGGCTTTGTCGGAAGGGCAGCTCTGGCGCTCCCAGAGATGCCGTTTGCGATTGGGAAGGGATTGCCGACCTACGCTCTCCCCTCCTGGAACGAATCCGTACACCGGGATGGAAATCGCTCTAAGTACATTCAGGGAAGTCTTGCGGCATAGGCAACCTGCCGGACAACCCCGCCAATCAAGCCAATCTATCGAGACTCCGCAAATATTTGCGGAATGTACTTAGGGATAGGCAACCTACGCCCGAAAGGACGAGTCCCCAGGGTTAGCCCAGTCGCCCGGCAACCCCGACGGATCGTCCTTCGGCATCCTCTCGTCTACTTCTTTCTCGACCCCTTCCCCCTGGAGGGACCACGATCCGTCTCCGGAACCGGAAAAGCTTCTTGCGGTCCGGCTACCATCGAGTCGCGCGCTTTTTCCTTGAGCTGGACGGCTCTAGCCAGCAGCTCATTGCGTTGGCCCTTGGCGCGGCCGGAAGCGGCGTTCCTCTCAAGCTTCAGCGCCTGACGGAGATGCGTCAGGGCCTCAGGATATACGATCAAAGTACCCTCCGTCAGAACCTCGATGGCATCCTTCGTGTCGGCCGCCGCCAATCGGATGATGTCTGTCGCGCTCCGGTCGCTCAGGCTCTGCGCTTGCAGATCCATCCGATTGGAACTCCGTATGTTTTCGAGCGCGTTGATGGTTCGCAGGAACATCGCGACGGCGACGACCTGGGACGAGTCGAGCTTGACGTGCCGGTTCTTGCCGGACGACGTCAATGAGCCGGGCGAATTATTGAACGCATCGGTGTTGTAATAGGCCACCGCTTCCTCGATCGTGCTGACGCTATTGTTGTGGAAGAAAGGCGCCGTATCCGCAGCTTCGACCAATGACGGGGTGTTGAACCGCCCGTCTCCGTAGCAGGGCTGGTCGTAGTCGGGACCGCAGTCGATTCTTGCGTGGTGCTCCTCTTTGCCGAATCCCCCATCATAAGGAATGCTGGCATCGACCAGGTGCGCCGGTTGATCCCGCATGTTTTCCACGCCGCTGTCACGCGTCGGATTCTTCTTGGTGGTCGAACTGTTGGCACCGGCATTTTGGTGGCAGCCATTGCAATTGGCCGTCTGACCGAAGATCGGATTGCCACTGCCGTCGACGGGATTTTCCTTGGTGTCGAACAGCTGCTTGCCGCGCTCCACCAACGGAGAGGTGAACGTCAGGTCAGCCAGCACGATGTCCTCGCTGCGCCCCAGGGACAGCATATAGGCGACCAGGGCGTCCAATTCCTCGTCGGTGGCCAGACGAAAATCGACACCCGGAACCCGATTGAGCGTTCGGGTCATATGCTGGGCGATGGCGCCTTGCGCGAACAGCCGCAGGGAGCCGTCTCCCGGCGCGCCGTCCCCCGACCAGCCAATGGCGTTGGCAAATTTCGCGTCTTCCTCGAACTCGCCGCCGTCCGCCAGAGTTTCCGTGCCGATCGACGCCGCCAGGGCCAAGGTATGAGGCACGCTGCGCATGACGCCGGGCCGGTCGAAGCCGTCCACATTGGCAAGGACCAGGCCGAGTTGACGCAGCAATTGCGGCTTTTCCAAGTCCTTGAGCGCAGGGTCGTATTCGGCCACGAACAGGGGATCGTCCTTCGGAAGCTTGACGATGTATTTCGGGTCGATGGTGTGATTGTTGTCCGGCCGATGGCAGGTGGCGCAGGTGCGTCCGTTGCCGCCGAAGGTTTCGTTCAGAAAAATCTCCCGCCCTCGGGCAATCTCCGCGCCGAGAACCGCATCGAGATCGTTCCGCTCTCTGGCATCGGCGTGAGCGAGCTTGGGCAGCATGAAGTCGAACGGCTTCGCCGCGCCACCGCTATGCTGCTGGGGAGTGCTCGGCAAGTTGCCCACACGGGTCACGGTCCAGGGCTTGTCGCCGTAATAAAGTCTCTGCATGAAGCCCGGCGTACCGAACAGCACGCCCCCCTCTTCAGGATTCCCTTCCTCTCGGGTAATGGCAACCAGATCCAGGGTAAATCCGCTCATGGCCAAGCCGTCGAGACGGGTCTTCAAGATCCGTTTCCCTTCACTGTTCGGTTCGAGACGGCCGAGCCTCTGCATGGCGTTGGCCTTCTCCTGTCCGCCCGCCTTGTGCCAGCCGGTTTTATTATCGACCAGCCAAACCTCGTAGCCTCCCGCATCGAGTCCGCTGACTTCGACCGTCACCCATCCCTCCAGCAGGTCGAGCCGCATGCGTCCCTGCGCCCGGCTGAATTCTCCGGATAAGGCTTTCGAATAACCGAGCGGGATGGTCAGAAAACGATCGCCGCCGTCAGCTTCATAAGCGGTTTTCCAGCGGCTGTACGCGTTCTTCAGGGTTTCGACATCGCCGTGGCCTGTGACCAGCTCCGACTTGGAAACTTCGGTATCGGTAAGCAGCAGGTAGGCGACCGTACCCCCAAGCATGAGCGCCAGCGCCGCCAAAAGTGGAAACGTATTTTTATTCACGGACTCGTACCAGGATCGGATTTATTGGAAGAACGTAGCTATACAGACGGCGATCCCACTCCTATGGACGACCAACGCGCGAACCGCTGAGCCTTGCTCGGCCGTTGCGAAACCTTGGTCGCGAGGAGGTGTCGGACACCGCCCGCATTGGACGGCCCTGTCACTACGTTGAAATTATTGTTAAACGAATGGTTACGGCACCCGCCGAAACCGGTCATCAACCCCAAGGCCTCCGGCATCGCTTTGAGCACGCGTCTGCCGTGTTCGGATGAGCCGGGACATATCAATGCTCTATGGCCAGATCGATCGGATGAGCCCGGGAGATCGTTCCACCCGGGCACTCTTGCCTCTCTGGTTGCCAAGTTATGCCGGAGTCGGTTTCGAAGTCCGGCGGCCGATGGTAAATACGCCAACCAAGGCACTGCCGAACAGCCATACGGCAGCGGGAATCGGAACCGGCTGGACTGTCAATTGATAATTGCCGGCTACGCCGCCCAAGGCACCTATGATGATCGTGTATTCGCCCCCATAAGTGGTGTCGAGGTCGAATACCTGCGACAAGGTCTCGCCGACCGAGGATGCCACGCCCCAACCGAGCAGGGTGAGATCGTCGGAGCCCAGCGGATTGTTTACCGGGGTCGGATCGGTAAAGAAGGTATCGTGCCTAGAAGCGCCGGCACCGGTATCCCAGCCGCCATAAAGCGCGTAGCCGAGTTTGAGGTTGGCGCCGCCGTCGGCAAGGTCGTCCGCCAGAGTGATTTTGAATTGCGATACTCCGGCATCCACGCAGCCCTGGGCGCTGCCGCCGCAGGACCAATGGATCAGGCCGAAGTCCGCTCCATGGCCCCAACCCTGTCCGCCGTTGTCGGGATCGGACCAGGAAAGGCCGCCGACCCGCAGCATTCGATCCGTGGGAAGGTCGGGATCGTTATTGTTGTTATAGTTGGCAATCTGCCGCTGCAGGCTGCTGCCGTTGGTGGATGTGGGCGTGCCGGTCTCGATGGTGCGGCCGGCCGCCGCCGCGCTGTGCATGCCCGCATACCACATGACGGGCAAACTCCCGGTATAGCCGACACCGCCGTTGGTCCAAACGCCGCTCGCGTCGGTGCCCGGCATTCCGTCGGCGCCGTTGATGCTGCCGCCGGTGCCGTCGCCGTAACCGGCGATGTTGAACGTGGCGTGCGCGTGAGCCTCGGGCGCAGCGACCAATGTTCCCCCGAGCATTCCCGCGAGGGCCAGTATTGTTGCCGTGGTTTTCATACTATGATTCGTCCTCGTCACTGTTAGTGGTCGTCCAAAAGCTCGTTAACAGTGATGTCCGCGGCGCTTCACCGTACCCAATGGAGCTGCGCCGCGGTCCTCCCCATCACACTAGGAGGCGGCTCGGCCGTCTCGAATACTCCATAGCATCGAGACCCGAAGCTTTCCGGCCCCGCCTCGCGGCGGGTGTGGCGATTCGGACAGACCTAACGGCGGTCCATCCCGACAAAGATCCCTCGGGCGATCCCTGCCAGCCGATTCCTTGCGAATCCGTGTGTATCGCGTCTTTTTATGAGCCCCCTAAGCGGCGGACCCGGCCTTTGCTGAAACAATAAATATGCCACTAAATAATCATTGCTAATCAAACAGATAAATCGCATGCAAACGCCACCGACGTGGCAAATCACGCAGTCTCATGGGTGATTCCACACAAAAGTTCCCCGCTTAGAGCGCGGAAAGGAAGGCGTGTACATACGTCGAGGTCTTGTTTCAGGCGGGAACGGCCATGACGTTCTTGCGGCGCTGTCCCAGCGTGACCAAACTCGCGAGGGCGCTGCCGAACAGCCAAACCGCCGCGGGGACCGGAACCGGTGCGGTGCTGATATTCAAGCTGTACTCCGCGATGTTCTGACTCCAGTTCCCCACGCCGGCGCCGCCCAGGTAGATGGAATAAACCTGACCGGCCAGGGCCAGAAAGGTCAAACCGTCTACACCGTCGACGGTGCCATCGTGAGTCAAGTAGCTCAGTCCTACGGTGCCGAACGGGTTATCGGCTTCGTAAGGTTTCGCGGGTGTGCATCCGGGGCAGTTCCAGGAGCCGTGATGAGAGTAACTGCCGGTACCGGAGTCCATGCCGGTGAAGACGGTGATGCCAAAGTTCTGAATGTCGTAGCCGGTTCCCGTAACCACCACGGGATTCAGTGTTACCCACATAGTTTCTTCGGCCTTGATCAAGCCAATATCGGTCTGATGTCTCCAGCCGGTCGGCCCGTTGGCTGTCGGAACTCCGCTGCCATTGACGCCTGCGTCCTGCCAGGCCCCGGCGCCGGTATCGATTTCCGCGGCGAAGCCGTAACGCGTTACTGCATCTGCTTTCGAGATTTCGAGCGTGTTGCCCGCGGAGTGAAGCTCGGCCGCCCAGTTCAGATGAGACGTACCGGCATAGCCGAAAGGCAGCGTGGTGGCACTGGCGGTTCCGACCCAACCCGGCGATACCGTCGGATAGGTCGGATTGCCTATACCCCCATAGTTCCAGCCGTCGGTGGCGGACAGCTCAGTGGTGGTGAAGGTGTTGTACATCGTATGCGCCTGGGCGCCGGAAACGGCGCCTACGGACAAGACGGTACCGGCGAGGGCCATGGCCACCGCTTTGGTCAGTTTGTTTTTGTTTTTGGACATAGGAAATTACCTCGTGCTGTTCTATGGAGTTGGTCTTTGTTTTCACATAGGCAGCGATGTCCGCAGCGCTCCCGTCAAAAGCGGAAGGCGCTCCGATCTCCCCATCACCGAGGGAGGCGGCCCGGCCGTCTTGGGATCAAACTCACAAGACCCGTGGCTTTCCGAACCCGCCTCGCGGCGGGAGTGGCAGGTGCAAAAGGGACTCCGCCCCGCTACGGTCTACGCTCCCCTTCCCCGGCAATGGTTTTCCGGTTTTCCGTAGCACAAAGCGCGTTCGAACCGGAATTCGGTCGAACCGGCCGATACCCCAAGAGCAATAAGCGCGCCTGAGGTAAACCGTTGATATAGCGCCATTTCTATGACGAACCTAACGGAAGCTGCGGGATATCCCATGTTTGTAGTGCGGGTATTCCAGCATGTGGCGACCCAAATCATCCGGAGGGTCAGTCAGCCAGCTCTTTCACTACACCGTTTCAAAGCGGCGATCGGCTGAGGCCGAGGCGATGAAACGGCCGGATATCGCCGACACCGGCGCATGCCACATGGTGCGCCCAGCCTCGAAGGCAAGCTCGACCGCCTTGTCCCGCATCATGCGGCGACGGCCTTGTGTCTGTGCCGCCCGACGAATCCCATCCCGGCCAAAGCACTGCCGAACAGCCAAATGGCGGCCGGTATCGGAACCGGAGAAGACGTGATGTTCAAGACGTAAAGATCCTTGTTTTGATTCCAATTGGCTCCGCCGCTACCGCCCAGATAAATGGAATAAATCTGACCGGCCTCCGCCAGGAAGGTCAGACCGTTGACCCCGTCGACGGTTGAATCGTGGGTCAAATAAGTTACGCCGGTGGTGCCGAACGGATCGCTCGCGGTGAAATCTAAGCCTTGAATCGGGCTATTCCATGCCTGATGGTTCTCATAGCCGGTACCGGTGTCCATACCGGTAAATACCGTAATCCCGAAGTTGGCAATTTCCGAATTGACGGCGGAGAGATTCAGCGTGACATAAGCATCGCTGTGCGACATCAACAACCCGATATCGGTGGTGTGCGACCAGCCCTGAGGGGTTGCTCCCGCGTCGAGCCAGGCGCCTCTAGCTGTATCGATATCCGCTGCAACGCCATATCTCGCTTGCGCATCTGCCCTGGAAATTTCCAGCGAATCACCCGCGTTATGGAGTTCGGCCGCCCAGTTCAACGCCGAAGAACCGGTGTAACCGAACGGCAGCGTCGTCGGGCTGGCGGTTCCCACCCAACCCGGCGATACCGTCGGATAGGTCGGATTGTTTATACCGCCATAGACCCAGCCGTCGGTTCCCCCATCGGTAGCGGGCGTTCCGGCGTTGTAGGTGTTGTACATCGTGTGTGCCGATGCCTCGGCAACAACCCCTAAAGAAAGGGCCGAGCCGGCAACCGCCATTGCGATCGCCCTGGCCAATCTGGTTTGTTTCATATGAATCCCTGCAAGTTGGAAGTTGAGATACCACGCCGTTAACCCGCATTGCTCATACCCCTTCGCTTCAGCCGTTCGCGCCGCAAAACGGTGTAATTCCAAATCGCTTCCAATCCGGAATTGATTTTCGAAGGGTGGCCGTAACCTACCCTACGCAACGTTCATTCGCATGCCGAATGGAGTAAGAAGTGCAAGCTAAGCGCAACCGATACTTAACAAGTGTCGTGCCAGTGTCCAAATCGAGGCACTACGGTGCTTCCAAGGCTTTACAAATAGGCCGGAATCCGGGAAATGAGGTATATGCCCCAGCATTCAGCGGCATATCGCGCATGAGGAGGAAGTCGGGCGAGGGGGGAGCCGATTGCAATGATGCGGCCTCGTTACGTCGGGAATCCTTTCCCGACGTAACGGGTTGACAGCCAAGCGAAGTCGGCAAAGGATTGCCGACCCACGAATAATTCCATTCGGCATGCGAATGAACATTCATCGTAGGATGGGTAGAGCGAAGCGAAACCCATCGATGGTGGGATAGCCCCTCGGCTCAGCGTAACCCACCGACCCTTCGACTTGGCTCAGGACAGGTCCGAGGCCGCTCGGTGGGTTACGGCCTTGCGGCCTCACCCACCCTACGAAAATCAATTCCGGATTGAACGCGATTTGGAATAAGCTGCCGATTCCGCCAGAGAGCCGCCCACGTTGCCCTCGACGTCGATCCAGAGATGCGGCAAGCCCATGGCGTCCAGCCAGGCCGGACCGTTTTCCTCCTTGAGCATGGCGATGGTCGAAGCGCTGCCGGCGACCACGCAGAAGTCCCCCACCACGCTGACGGCGGCGAGATGGCGTACCGGCCAGCCGCTTTTGGGATTCAGCACATGACCGTATCGGATACCGTCCACGACGATGCAGCGTTCGTAGTCCCCGCTGCTCGCGACCGCGCCTTCGCGCAACGCCAGGGTCTTGATCATCGAGCCTTTTTGGCGCGGGTGAGAAATTCCGACTCGCCACGGACTACCATCCGCCCGCGAGCCGATCAACTTGATGTCGCCGCCCAGATTGATCACGCCGTGTCGAACGCCCGCGTCCCGGCACAGCGCCGCGGCCCTGTCGACGGCATACTCCTTGACGATGCCACCGAAATCGAGCTCCATGCCGGCTACCGGAAATTCGAGCACCGGCGGTTCCCACCTCAGCTTGTGCCAGCCGACCTGCTCGAGCAGACCGCGCACTTGCGCGTCGTCCGGCAGTTTGCCTTGTTCGAAGCGCCAGGCACGCCGCAAAATGCCGGAGGTGATGTCGAAAAGCCCGTCGCTCTGTTCGTAACAGGTCGCCGCATAATTCAGCAAACCCGCCGTTTCGTCATCCACCGCAACCTGGCCACCCTCGGCGGCGACCCTGTTGATGGCGGACAGCAGGCTGTCGTTGCGATAGCGCGAATAGCGCGCTTCCAGGCGACGCACATCGGCCATGGCTGCATCCGATACCCGCTTGGCCTCCGAGTGACTCTCGGCAAACAGCTGGATTTCGCATGGGGTACCCATCGCCTTGAAGGCGAAGCGGAAATACTTCAGGTCGTTCGAATTCAAGGCCATTCCGGAAGGGTTGCTAAGTGATGCGCTTCCTTCATCAGCACATCCTATACGCTGCTACTGCTGCTTCCCAAGCTCTTGCTTGGGAACCATAACCGAGAAGCTGGAGCTTCTCTCAGTGGGTTCCCAAACTGGAGTTCGGGAATTAGCGTACCGAGCCCACATAGTTGCTATAACACAGAGTAGTAGGTCGGGAATCCTTTCCCTACGCCTCAGCTTGGCACAGGGGTTTGTCGGCAACGGATTGCCGACCTACGAACTATCGCGGGCTAAAGTCCGCTCCCACAGGCAGTAAATCGATCCCGAAACCAACCCGGCCCATCAAAACGCATAATTCCAAGTAACGGCCAAGGTCCCGGTGCGCGCCAGCTGATAACCGTTGACATCGTCCGACACCGGTTGCAACCACTCGACGCTGAGATTGTGGCCGGCGAAATCGCCGCTGGGTACTGAAAGATTGAGACCCAGCCCCACATCCCAATAGCGTCCGCCGTAGTTGGACGGGAAGTCCACCGGCGCGGTGGTCGAATGCTCGCGGTTGAATTCGCCACGGATAGAACCTTGAACGGTGTAAACGCCGCGCACCGAAGCCGACAGCCAGTTCGTCAGGCTGTAGCCGCCCCAGGCGGTGGTCTGAAATACGTCGCCCAGGGCATAACCCGACTTGTTTCTGCCTTCGAGCCGCTTGGTGCCGCTTACCTGCGCGCCCCAGAACCACTTGTCCGCCTGTCCGGTATAGGTCAGGCTGGGTTTGAAATCCCAGGTGCCGCTGCCGAGTTGCATACTGTAATCCTGTAATTCACCGTCCTCCGTAGCCCCGCCATCCACGGTCATGTCGACATCGCCCGTGGGCGCGCTGACCCCCAGTCCCAGATTGAGGCGGTGCCCGGACACGTCGAACAGCTTGATCAATGCCACCATCAAGGTATCGCCGAATCCGTCGCTGCTGTGCCCGCCGCCGTGCTCGTCGTCTTCCGGAGCCCCCGGCAACGGCTTCGACTCCATCTCCATGTCGACGAGCTGGGGCATCAGCATCAGGTTCAGCCAGTCGGTCGGCGCATACATGATGTCCAGCATGTGCATGTGCATGGTCATGTCTTTCGGCCGGGAGAGACATCCCGAGTTGCCGCAGGCGCTGCCGATCAGCGTTTGACTGCCGACCCTGTTGGTACCGTGCAGCATATCCCCCGCCTGATTGCTGTACATGTAGCGATACCCCGCCATCAAGCTGTCGGCCTGGTCCATCATATGGCCGAACATAATGCCGGCGGGCATGTTATGCCCGTAATGGTGCGAGCCGTGTTCGTGGTGGCCGCCCGAGAATGAGCCGGGCGCCGACAGATTGACGTTAAGCCCGGCGTGAGCCAGGAAATAGTTGAAATCGGCATAATCGCCCGCGCCGCCCCCGCCCAGCTTCAGATCGCCGGCATGGCTGTAATATTCGAAGCCCGCTTCCAGCCGAATGCCCTTGGTGAACTGCTTGCTGAACGTGATGCCGCCGCTCAGGGCGCCGAAGCCGGACAGGCGAAAATCGCTCGAATAATAGCCGTCGGCTCTGGGCGCAAGGAAATATGGAGCGAAGAAGTCGGCTTGCGACTGCGAATAATAGCGGATGCTCGGCGCAGCCATGATGCCGAAGGGCAGTGGCTGATACCACTTCAGCTCGAAGGTGTGAGAATCGATGCCCCAATCGTCGAAGTAGTACCGGTAATCGAAATGCAGGGACGCATCCAGCGCCGGTATATGCCGGTTCAATCGACCGGAGAAGGCCCACTGGTTGCGCTCGTCGGGCCGTCTTTCCCGAAACAGCTCGATCCCCACGACTTCGAGATTGGTCACGGATTTCCAGTCGATTGTGCCCGCTTTCGCCTGCGAAATCTCATAGTACTCCTCGGGCGTAATTTCCCCGCGCACGTAAACGTACTTATATGGGTTGGTGAGATAACCGCTCTGGTTGGTGTAGCTGGCCGTGCCCTGAAACAATGTGTTCTTGCCCAACACCTGCGCGATGCTGGTACTGAAGCCGTGGAAAACGCTCTCTTCGCGCAGCTCCGGGTAATTGGGCGAATCATCGTTGTCATGCGAGTGTTCGCTGTCAGTTGAGTGGACGGTGCCTCGGCTGATGTCATTGCTGGTCAGACTGTATCCCGCCGATACCGTAGTATGTTTCTGGTTGAATTCGTGGCTCAGATTGATCGAGCCGAAACTCGATTTGAAATCCGGCTCGAGAGAATAGCCGCCGGAGAGGGCAAGCGTGGCCTCGTCGAAATAGTATTTGGCGCCGAATACCGGCATGGTGCGCGTTTCGCGCGGTTGCGTCTGGAACCGCTGGACCGGTTTCGTGCCTTTGGGCACTAGGCTGTCGAGAACCGCGCGATATCGTGAGATAACGGCAAGTTTGGTGAGTCTCTGGATCTCCGCTGCGAGCTTCTGGTCCCATGCTTTCTGTTCCTCGGTTCTTTCGCTAGGTAGGGTAACGCCAGAGAGATTGATGTTATCGAGTTGCACATCGAACCGCTTGCCGTCCGTGGGAGTCTGCGGATAGCCCTTGTAATGGATCCAGAACGCGTTGATGTTTTCGAACGCCTCGTTCAGGGTCAATGCGCCCTGGAAGCCGTTGGCCACGATCTGATAAGCCACTCGGGTCGCGTCGTAGTTAGTGCCGTCGCCGGCGGCGAGGTCCGGGTTCAGGGCCGTATTGAACCCCAGGATTTCCCAGACATCGTTGGGGCCGGTCCCCGGATTCCCTGACTTGATCCGCGCGTAAAACTCCATAGAGTCGAGGCTGAAGGCCGAACCGTCCAAGGCGCGCACGTAGATGCCGGCGGAATCGGGATGGTACTGGAGCAAGGTGCTGAAGTCTCCGTCCAGCCGATGCAGGTGGGCGTTCGGGGCTGTGGGGTCGTTCACGGTGCCGATCGCAAACCCATCCTCGAAATAACAGCCGTCCGAACCGATGCCGGCGCAGCTGCCGCCCGGCTCAGGCGCTGCGTTGGCTTTGCCGTAGTAGGCCGCGAATGTCATGTTCTCGAAATCGATCGTCACATTGTCGATCGTCGGCGTTGACGGCGGAGACGGAGGTTCGGGATTGGCGGCTTTCCACTGTGCTAACGCCGCGCTGGCGTCCGCCTCAGACGCATCCTTGCTGTCCCAGAATGCTTTGTACGCATTGAGCCCGCCGAGAACAGTCAACCCACCGGCAGTGACGCCCCCGGAAGCCGCCGAAACGACATCGGCCGGTGTCGGATCGCTGGCCGGCGTTCCGTCAGTGTTTTGCTTGTACTTGGGCTGATCCGCCATGGTCGCCGGGATGCTGAACGCCGGCGTGGCGCCGCTGTAGGTATCGCGGTCGATGCTGAAGGTGAATTCGAGCCGGTCGGAAACCGGAACAATGAAATCGCCGTGGGAAACCTCGACCTGCATTCGGTCATCGCTTTCCTCGTAATAACCGAAGTGGACATTACCTTGCGCTTGCGCGACCGGAACCGCGGCCGAGACATCCATGCCCGGCAGGGCGAGGGCGGCGGTCGTCAAGGCGAGAAGCGCCTTGGGCTTTTCCGATTTGACCGGCATTTCTCACGCCCCCTTCTTCGCGAGGACGGCGCTAACATCGTCGTCGGTAAGGGATTGCCGACCTACGTCGAGCCGCCGGGCCGTAGGTCGGGAACCCCTTCCCGACGCCGACCGCGCCAAGCGAGCCGTCGGCAAGGGATTGCCGAACCATGTCGAGCCGCCGGGCCGTAGGTCGGGAATCCCTTCCCGACACCGACCGCGCCAAGCGAGCCGTCGGCAAGGGATTGCCGAACTATGTCGAGCCGCCGGGCCGTAGGCCGGGAATCCCTTACGCTGGTTCCCAAACTCCTGTTTGGGAACCCATGCCGAGAAGTCGGCAAAGGATTGCCGACCTACATCGAGTCGCCAGCGGACGTACTGTGAGTAGGTCGGGAATCCCTTCCGGACGCCGCCTGAACCAAGCCGACGCGAAAGGCGGAGTGGAAAAGCCCATTCTCCGCTGAAGCATTGACCCGCCGACGCGGCGCGGCGAGCAAATCGGCAGAGAGGCGATGAATGCGGATCAGTTGCAGCCACAGCCGCCCCCGGTGCCGCCATGTCCACCTTGCGAGCCTTCCTTGCTGGAGAAAATGTGGTCGCGCAAGCCGGTCAGGCTGGGATCGGGCGTAATGGACATCTCCGGCTTGGCCAGAGTGCCCCTTTCCCACGGCGCGACGCTGGTGCAGCCCTGGCAAATCACGAGGGCGCAGAGCAGAATCGGCTGCCGCAAACGCGCCAGTCGAAGCTTTCGGAAGAATGTCATCTCATTCCCCCAAGAGCGCGTCTACTTGTTTGCGGATAGCGTCCTGATCCTCGTCGCGGTAGCCGAGATGAATCGCGCGCACCTTGCCCTGTTTGTCGACAAGATAAGACGACGGCATGGCCTTCACCTCGAAAACGCGCGGACACTCGCCCGAGGCATCGAACGCCGTGACGTAATCCACCGGGTGGGCTTCGAGGTATCGCAGAGCGTCCTCGGTGTTTTCGTCCACGTTGATGGCAACGACTTCGAATCCGTCCTTCAGACGTTCGTTGCGCAATCCGTTAATAAAAGGCATGGATTTCTTGCACGGCGGGCACCAAGTGGCCCAAAAGTCGACAAGCACGACTTTGCCTTTATAAGCCCCGAAGTCCAGTTTTTCGTTATTGCCGGGTAATGCCGCGGGGCACCCGGGTACCGACGATCCCTCTTGAACGGCATAAACCGAAGCGCTGCAGCCGAGCAGCAGAAGAGCCGATAGAAGAAATGTTTTCATTGTTCTGCATGTAAATCCGAGGTGACAGGCTGTTAACCACCGCCCTAGGTAGCACAGGCTGTGCCATCGGTTACGAGATCGCGGCGCCGACAGCGCCACGTACTTGCCTCCGCCGCCGGACGTACGCTAGAGCCTGCATCGCGACCTCAGGGCTCGTCCTCGGCCCGCCCCGGAAGCGGACCGCCGCTCCTCGGCCATGAGGCATATGACCCAGATAGAGGCTTCAAATCCCACACTCGACTCGAACGCTTCCCCCAAGTCCGATCTTATGGAATATCCATCGCGCAGGTGTGGTTTAAAGCGGGTGAGCGGGTTTTGCCCGGAACGGCAGTAACGGCCTTCAGACGAATTGGGCGTGGTATGTATTTTGCTCGTTACTGCCGCGGGGGAATGGTCCTTGTCGCAGGATAGTAACGCAGCGGCCGCACCCTCCTGATTTAGCCGGGAACCGGCTGGGTCAGCGTTTCACCGGCCGGTCGTCGGCATCGCACGCCCGGTCCTTTGTCGCGGAATTCTTTATTTCGCCGGGCCATATCTGTCCTGGACGAATGGGGATACCGGATTCATACGCTATGGAGATTTTTAGATGAACAAATCGAAGACAATCGCCGGAATGATATTTTCCGCGCTGACCTTAACCACCGGCACCGCTGGGGCCGCCATCGTAGACCCCGTCACGATCGATTTCGAAGCCATGACGTTCGCGGCCTACTACGGCAAAGCTAATCTGGCGCCTGAGCCGGGCGGCACTTGTGCCGGCGCCGGTTCGGCCGGGTGTTATTTCGAGGATGGGTTTGCGATCGGCACTGTTAGCAACCCCGACCCGAACGCCCACCTGCACCGGTATGATGGGGACTTCAGCACCTTGCTCCAGTACCATCCCGACTCCCCCGGCATCTACGTACGAGCCCAGGACAGCTCCGCGTTCAGCCTCACGTCCATGGAGTTTCAGGCGCCGATCAAGAACGCCAATCCGGGGACCGGCCCCAACGATGTCTGGGAAATCCTGGGGTTCAATATGGCCCTGAACCCGGACCTCGCCGCTGGCGACGGCACCAACTACCCAACCGTGGTCGCTTATCAGACGGTGGCCAACGGCTTCAACGGCACACTGACCCTCGATGAGGCGTTCGAAAACATCGATGCCTTCTGGATCCACTATAAGGGCTACCCGATTGTGCCGGAGGACGGCAAAAGGTTTGATTTAAGAATCGACAACATTACGCTGAGCGCTCCTGTCAGTGCCGTCCCCATTCCCGCCGCGGTCTGGCTTTTCGGCACCGGTTTGATGGGTTTGGTGTCGCTCGGCAGACGGAAAGCGGGCCTGGCGGTCGCTTGATTTTGCCGGTAATGGTGTTCGAGCGGGGCAGAGGCAATGCCGTTCGTTCAGACAGAAGACACCGTTCACCCTGAGCGTAGTTCCGCGCCATCGCTTATATGGTGCGCGGGACGAAGTCGAAGGATGAACGGCCTCTCCGGAGCTTCGACTTCGCCCTTCTCCGCTACGCTCCAAAGGGCTGCGCTCAACCCGAACGGAAAAATCTTAGACAAACGGTATTGGGGTAAGGACATTGGTCCCTGCCCCGCTTTTTACGAACATGGATAAGCGTTTCCCGCGGCGGAACCTCGGGGGAGAGGTTCTAAGGCCGCCAACTTCGAGGTAAAAACATGCGGTCTATCAACTACGTCCTTTTGGGGGTTTGCCTGCTGATCGCGCAGTCGGCGTTCGCCCACGGCCCAGAGCCCATGCCCTTGCAAAAGGTGCCCATTCCGCCGGTTCCGGGTCTCTTGGACGGCTCCGATCCCATCGTCGTCAACAAGAACATGGCCATCGCCCTGGGCAAGGCTCTGTTTTGGGACATGAACGTCGGCAGCGACGGCATGGCCTGTGCCTCCTGCCATTACCATGCCGGGGCGGATCGGCGCGTCAAGAATCAGCTGAATCCGGGGGAAAAGAGCAGCAGTCCGACCGGCCAAACTTTCGAGGCACTGCCGTCGGGCTCCGGGGGCGCCAACCACACATTGACCCGCAACGACTTTCCGACTTTCCGGTTCAACGATCCCTTGCATCAAGAAAGCGGAGTCGCTTTCGCGACCGACGACGTCGTTTCTTCAGCCGGCACGTTCAGCGGTGACTTTATCGGCGCTTCGAAATTCACCGGCACGAGCGATCAATGTGCCCGCAGCGCCGATCCCGTGTTTCACGTCAATCATGTCGGCACGAGACGGGTCGAGCCCAGGAACACGCCCACCGTCATCAACGCCGTATTCAACCACCGCAATTTCTGGGACGGCCGAGCCAACAACATCTTCAACGGCAGCAGTCCCTGGGGCGACCGCGATCCCGATGCCGGCGTCTGGGTAAAAATCAATGCCCGAAGCGTGGTCAAGCAGCGCTTGCATCTGGAAAACTCCTCGCTCGCCTCTCAGGCCATGGGGCCGCCCTTGAGCGACTCGGAAATGAGTTGCAGGCAGCGCACGTGGCCGGCCATCGGCAGAAAGCTGCTGCTGCGCCAGCCCTTGCAGCATCAGAAGGTCCATCATGAAGACAGTGTACTGGGACCATTCAGCCTGAGTTCGCCGGGGAGTCTGAAACCCGGACTGAGCACGACCTACAAGAACATGATCACTCAGGCATTCAATCCGAAGTACTGGTCTTACGGCGGCCTTGGTCCGTTCGGCGCGCCTTCCGGGCAAACGCCTTACAGCCAGATGGAAGCCAACTTTTCCATGTTTTTCGGCATAGCGCTTCAGCTTTATCAGTCCACGCTGGTATCCGATCAAGCCCCCATCGACTTGTCGCCTCGCGATCCGCAGACGCACAGGCCAACCTGGCAGGGCATGGGCAAGACTCAGGAAGAAATCGACGTGTTGACGGATGGATTCCAGACCTTCGTGGACAATCACTGCAACCTGTGTCATGCCGGCCCGACCATGACCACCGCCGCCATGGTCACGAACAGCACTTTGGTGACGCCCACGCCGGGTATGTATTTCGGTCCGGATCATAGCTTGATCGAGTACGGTCCCAATGCTCTTGGCCCCTCGAACGGAGCCGCGGCTGCCGGCATCAACCGCGATGTTAATGTCGTTATCCGAGATGTCGCTTCAGGCGGCCAGCGGTTGATGGATATGGGTTTCGCAAATACCGGCGTCGGCGATCCGGATGCCGATCCGGGGGTAGGAGGCGTCGACGATTTCGGTAATCCCTTGTCGTTCTCCGATCAGTACGTTCAATATTTGCTCGGCAATGATTCAGGGATAGTCGATCCGGGCGTCGACAACGTCCGCAGTTGCGATTTTCTGACGCCTCTTGCGTTAAACACCAATAGCGTGATTTCCACAGTATTCACCATACCCGACGGCATAGAAATCGACGGCAGCCGTGAGGGTGTGCTGCGCGATCAAAACTGCCTGAATTCCCTACGCAAATACAGTCCCACCATTGCGGCCGCAAATGCCGCTCTCGTTTCGGCACCGGGCAAGTTGGCCGTGGCCAAGAAAGCGGTTTTCAAAATACCAGGGCTAAGGAATATCGAACTGACGGGGCCCTACATGCATAACGGCAGCATGGCCACCCTGGAAGAAGTCCTCGAGTTCTACTCCCGGTTCGGCAATGTCAACAATCCCGATAAGCATTCGTTAATGGACAGTGTCACGTTGGCCGAGAATCCCATTAAACGCTCGCATCTGCTCGCCTTCTTGAAAACCTTCACCGACGACCGGGTACGTTACGAAAAGGCGCCGTTCGATCATCCGGAGATCGTCGTACCCCATGGGCACAGCGGAGATAGCCAATCCGTGACTGCGGGCAATCCGCTGGATCCAAATTTGGCTACAGAGGACACCTTGACGATTCCGGCGGTTGGGGCGAACGGCGCGACCGATCCGATTCTGCCGTTCGAAAATTATTTGGAACCGTAGTCAGGCCGAAATGGATCCGGCTGCCGCGGATCGAAAGCCGGGCAATCAATGAGTGCCCGGCTTTCATTCGCACCGGCCTCTATTTTTAGGAGATATGCATGAAACCGCTTACTAAAAACTACAAAGTACTAGCCACCTTGGTGGTAATGGGTTTGTCGAGCGCCCAAACGACACTGGCGGCCAGTGCGTTCAGCAGCGACGCGACACTGACCTATACCATCACTAACATCACCAACCTCAACAATCCGGGTGACTTGTCGGGACTCCAAATTCTCGGTTATTTCGAGCAGGCGGGCGCTCCCGATTCCTATGTGGCGACCACCGGTGACGGCGCAATCGCAGCCGACAATCCAACCGTGGGCCCGGTTAGCGTCGAAACCAGTTTCAGTCGGACATTCGCAGTAGGCGGCAATGTAACCGATGGTACGGTAGCCTCTTCCCACCTGGGGTGGTTCCGCCTGGATTTCAACAACCTCGGCAGCGACAGCTATGCCATCGAACTTGCTCTGGATTTCGAATTGACTGCTACCGCCAGCGGGCAGTCTGCGGACACCGATATATTTCTCGACTACTTCAGGACCAGCAGTTCCGACAGTTTCCTTCCGGGCTTCACCAATGTTTCTCCCAGTCTGGGCTTTGGTTTCGTGAATGCCTCGGTATACGGTCTGGATAATGCGGCAACGTCAGGCTCATCGGGGCCGTTGCTTTTCAGCCTAGGCCCGAATGCCTCGGAAGGTCTTCACGCCGACGTGTGGATCAACGGCAATCTGCAGGCTTCGCCGGTTCCCCTTCCTGCGGCCGTTTGGTTCTTTATCACGGGCCTTTTGACGTTTTCGAGCATGAGAAAACGGAAAGCGATGGCCTGATTCCGTCGGAAACGGATTTCCGACCTACTTATTCCATTCGACATTCGAGTGAACATGAATCGTAGGGTGGGTTAGCGGAGCGTAACCCACCGATTCAAGGCCGCTCGGTGGGTTACGGTCTCGCGGCCTCACCCGCCCGGCAAAAATGAATACCGGATTGAAAGCGATTTGGAGTTATCGTCGGCTGAAGCCAGCTTCCACGCCAACACTATAATCGTGGGTCGGCAACCCTTTGCCGACAAAGATGTCTCGTCGTGTCGGCAAAGGATTGCCGACCTACTGCGCCTTGGGGGCGCTAGCCTAGCCGGAAAATGCTCTAAACGAATATGTCTCAAATCCTCAGGGATCGTATCCAAAGCCGGCGACGAACGGCATGAGGATCTCGGACACCTGCGCAAACTCCGGTTCGTAATATCGCCAGCGCCCGACCGACGAGGCGTAAAGCGGCTGCGCCACCTGGTTGAAACTGGGGCTATTGATGTATTTTCCCGCCGCCCGCTTGTGAAAATCGGCAACCGCCGGATCCCAGGAAAGCCCGAGAAAGGCGAACACTTCGCGGAAGGTCGTCTCGAATCCGGATACGGCATCCTCGTAACGGAATTCGACGAAATCCAGCGTCATCCGCGTTTTCATGCACATCCACCACTCCATGACCTGCGCGTAAAAGGCCGCCGTTCCCTTCCAGCTCAGCAGTTGGACGGTAGAGGGGTTCGGAATCATGGTCTGCATGAAACAGCTCAAGCACACATCGCGCGGATCGCGCATGACGAAAACAAGCTTGGCCTCCGGAAAAATGCAATTGATGAGTCCCAAATCGATGGTATTCATCGTAGTCTTGTCCACGAAAATCCGTGTGTCGATCTTGTCTCCGAACCGTTCCCGCGCCCGGTTCCAGTAGAACCGGCGCAAATGCGTCACGCCGGCCAGATCGAGCTTCCCAAGCTGTTCGGGCGTCGTCCCGGTCGACCCGGACATGCGGTCCAGTTCCTTTCCCAAGGCGAAAATCAAGTCCGCTTCGTCGGCAACGAAAACATCCGGGTGGGCATCCAGAACTTCCTGAGTGAGCGTAGTCCCCGAGCGCATGAACCCCACGAGGAACACCGGGGGCGCTCGATGATCCTGCGGAAGCGCGGTTTCCGACCAGCGAGCCAGCAGTTCCCGAGTAAAACCGGCGGTGTTGGTTCTGATCAAATTCGGAACTAGAGTGGCATCCTGCTTTCTGACTTCCGGCAGCAAGGCGGACGCATCCGCGGCAGCGTGCAAATGGCCGAACACCTGGTCGTATGCCTTGAGCTTGTCGTGTATCCGCGCCAATTCCTTATGCGCCCGGAATCTTTCTTCAGGCGTCGGAAAACCTTTCAAAACGTTTTCGAGCCTTTGTTTTGCTTCGTCGCAACTCCCGTCGGCCGTTTCCAGGCTCGCCAATAAAATTTGCAGCATAGCGCTATGCGGCGCCCGTTTGACCGCCTGCCGGCAAGCCGCCAATGCCGATTTGTTCTGATTCAACCTCGAGTGGGCAAGCGTCAGCAGTTGAAAACCGCGAACCTGCGAACTATCGATCTGCACCGCCTGTTTCGCCAATTCCAGCGATCCCCGATAATCGTTCCAGAATTGCAGCTGCTCGGTAAGCCCGAGCAGCAAACCGATGTCCCGGCTCTTGCGCGCCTTTTTCAGCAATAACTGACCGGACTGGCGCAAATGGACGATGCCTTGATCGCGTCTGCCCAGCCAGCATAAGGCTTGTCCCAAGCAAGCCTTGGCCTGCGCGTCTTTCGGATTTTCCGCCACCGCCTTTTCGAACCACGTGGCGGCTTCTGCCGTGTTTCGGGATTGGATGGCGGCATAACCGCGCTGTATGAAGCTTGTCATTCGGAAACGCCTGCAAGGGCCTGTTTCGCTTCCTCGAGGCCCAGGTAATCGCTGTCCTTGACCACGGCCTTTTCCAGGCGCTCCTTGGCCTGGGCCTTATCGCCCGCCTGGAGGTACACCATGCCGAGGTGATACTGGAAAATGGGCACCTCGGGCGCCTGCGCCACGGCCTTTTCCAACAGCGGCCGCGCCGTCGTCAACTCGCCCAACTGCCGGTAAATCCAGCCGAGCGTGTCGAGGAACGCGGGCTCGGTCGCCGTCTCGAACCGCTGGGCCAACGCCAGCGCCCGCTGGAGTTTGTCGCGGTCGGCC
>NZ_JBDIVO010000049.1:0-20661 GCF_039794385.1 Methylocaldum sp.
GGTCGATCATTGCATTCAGCCCAAGCCGATAGGCATCGAGCGTCAGGGAAATTTTCGGAGGTGGGGCGTGTCTAACGACCGACATGCCGTCTCGATAAGACTCAAAATGATAGACGGCCCATTCGCTCGACGGCGCGAAATTGAATTCATAATACCCTTCGCGGTGCATCAGAAATGCCTCGAAGCAAGTATGCCGCCAAAGGCCGTCGGTGCGTCGTGCAACCCGAGGGCGCGGAATATGCAGACCCGCCACATCCCCTTCGACCGTATACTCGAGGGCGAGCACCCCATCCGATGTCTTCTGCACACGCACCGTGAAACGGCGGATGAGCTCGCAGGGCGTGGACGGGTGACTATTCAACGGAATCGTTTGCATGGGAGGATTATATCCCGAGCCGACCGGGAGCCCGTACAAACCGCGCCGATTGAAGGTCCATGGCTATCCAGTACCGGCTAACCGGATCGACGATTGTCACGGAGCGTATGCGGGTAATGACTTTTTTACACCTAAAAAGGGGATTTTTTCAGATGACAAACGGTCTACGAACCAATAGCGGAACCGAGTACTGAGAACAGCGTTCGTTCGCCGCCTTGGACAGCGGACGAAGTCCGACCAGGAACACCATTATCTGCTTGAGGCATGTCGTCACTAATCGAGTCCGATAACAATCCGATGACAACGGGCTGCCCGTCCGGCGCGATCACCGGAACCGAGAGCTTCCGGGAATTACTGGAAACGGCGCCGGACGCTATAGTCATCGTCGACCGCGGTGGCCGGATCGCATTCGTAAACTCGCAAACCGAGAAATTGTTCGGCTACGACCGCAGCGAACTGCTCGGCCGCAACGTCGATATTCTGATGCCCGATCGTTTCCGCGGCGAACAGGCCGGGCGCAGCAATCCTTTTTTGGACGAATCGGGGGTTCGGCCGATCGATGCCGCATTTGACCTACACGGCCTGCGCCGGGACGGCTCCGAGTTCCCGGCCGATATCGGGCTCAGCGCGCTCGAATCCGAAAACGGCATCCTCGTTATCGCCTCAATCCGAGACATCACGGAGCGCAAGCATTTTGACGAGTCCCTGCGCGAGAAGATTCTCGAATTGGAACGGGCCAATCTGGCCAAGGACCATTTTCTGGCCGGCATGTCCCATGAACTGCGCACGCCGCTCAATGCCATCATCGGCTTCACCGGCACCATGCTGATGAGGCTGCCGGGGCCTCTCACCGCGGCACAGGAAAAACAGCTCCGGATCATTCAGACCAGCGCCAAGCATCTGCTGTCGCTGATCAATGATTTGCTGGACCTCGCCAAGATCGAATCGGGCAAAGTCAAATCCAATCCGGAACCCTTTGTGTGCCAGGAGGCGATTCGGGAGGTCGCCGAAACCCTGCGTCCGATGGCGGAACAAAAAGGCCTCGGACTCGAGATCGAGCTTCCGCGGGACGACATCGTCATCGAAACCGATCGGCGCGCGTTCGTACAAATCCTAATCAATCTCGCGAACAACGCCGTCAAGTTCACCTCACAGGGCAAGATATCGATCGAGTTGAGCCGGCGCCATGAAAACGGCAACACGATGGTCGACGTCAGCGTGCTGGACACCGGCATCGGGATCAAACCGGAAGACCAAGCCAAGCTGTTTCGGGCGTTTACCCAAGTGAACGCCGCCGCCAACCGTCCCTCCGAAGGCACCGGACTGGGCTTGTACCTTTGCCAAAAGCTGGCTTCCCTAATCGGCGGACACATCGATGTACGGAGCGAATACGGTGCCGGCAGTACATTCACCCTAAGCTTGCCGTCAAAGACATCTGGCTGATGCCGGCGCGTATACTCCTCATCGAGGACAATCCCGACAGCATGGATCTAATGGCCTATCTGCTGGAAGCGTATGGGCATGTCACGCTTGCCGCCCGCGACGGCGAAGCGGGTGTGGAGATCGCCCGCCGGGAGCTGCCCGATCTTATTATTTGCGACATCCAGCTGCCCAAGCTGGACGGCTATGGCGTGATTCGGGAACTCAGACGCCGTACCGACCTCCGGAACATTCCCGTGGTGGCAGTTACCGCTTTCGCCATGGCAGGCGATTGCGACGCTCTGCTTGCTGCCGGGTTCGACGGCTATCTCTCCAAACCCATCGAGCCGGAGTCTTTCGTCGGGCAACTGGAACGTTTCTTGCCGAACTATTTGCGTTCCAACTCGCTGGGGTTCGATTTTGACCGACCTGAAGATGCCCAACATGAACGACCGGAGCATTCCTAGAGCGGCCAGAGCCGCGCCAGTCATTCTCATCGCCGCCTGGGCGCCTGGTGCCAAGGCACGGGAACTCATGCCGAGCCAGGGCGTCAACCGCTTGAAACCAATTAATCAGGCCCCTAAATACCCTCCTGGCGTTTACTGGCCATCGCCCAGGCCGGTACACGCCCGGCCTGGGCTCACGCGGCTTGTCGCCGCACCGGGGCGTCCTTGCCCCGAAATAACTCGGCCTACATTTATGGGCCGGGTTAATAAACCCATCGAACCGCTGACTTGCTGAAAATGATCGAGCATTGTCTGGACGGAGCCCGGTATGGCTAAGATTCTGATCGTTGACGACCGCCCCCTAAACCGAGAGTTTCTGGTAACGCTCCTCGGCTACGGCGGCCATCGCCTGCTCGAGGCTTCGGACGGCGCGGAAGCTCTGGACCTCGTCCGAGCCGAGCATCCCGATCTGGTTATCACCGATATCTTGATGCCGGCTATCGACGGATACGAACTGGTAAACCGTCTCCGCGCCGAACCGTCGCTCGCGGATACCCGCGTGATCTTTTACACCGCAACCTACCGCACGCCGGAAGCGCGAAGCTTGGCCGAGGCCTGCGGAGTGACCGCCGTGTTGGCCAAACCCTCCTCGCCCGAGGAAATTCTCGGCGTCGTACAAAACGTGCTCGGGCTGCCCGCGATAGAACCCGACCGTCTGCCCGAGACGGCGACTCAGCGCGGTACGGAGTCGCTCGGCGATATAACCGGCCAACTCACAGGCTACTTCTCCGATATCGAGACGATCCGCCAGTCGGTAGCGCGGATCATCGAGTCCGCACCGGCGGCAGTCGGAGAGCCCGAGTTACGCGACATTGCCGCACGCTTCTCGATGTCCCTGACTCGTCTGCAGGAGATCAGTCTCAGGCTCGCCACGCTCATCGAGTTGGGACTGGAACTTACCTCGGTCCGCGATCCGGAACGGCTGCTCGAGACCTTTTGCCGGGCAGCCCACGACGTCTGTGCCGCCCAATATGCCGTCGTCGGCTTGCTGGAGGAGGACGAGGTACACCTGTGCCGGGTCTACACTCGCGGCATGGAAGACCTAACGATAGATCTTTCGAACTCGTTGCCGCCCAAAAGCGGAATTTTGGCCCGTTTGCTGACCGAACGCCGTCCACTGCGCGTTGCCGGATTGAGCGGCGATCCCGAGGTCTTGGGTCTGCCCGCCGCACACCCGCCGGTCTATTCCCTCCTCGGTTTGCCGATTGCATCCTCGAGCCGACTCTATGGCTGGGTTTATGTCGCCAATAAGGTGGGAGCGGCGGAATTCGACGAAATCGATGAGGATATCGCCGCTACCGTAACGGCCCAGGTGGCGACCGCTTATGAAAATCTCGGATTCTACGACGAATTGCAGCGCCGGGCCGTGGCCTTGCAGCTCGAAATCACCGAACGTAAGCAGGCTCAGGAGTCGTTGCGCAAAACCTTGCGTGCGCGCGCCGTGATGGCCGAATGCAACCACGCGTTGATTCATGCCCGGGAGGAGCACGACCTGTTCGATCAGATGTGCCAAACCATGGTCGAAGCGGGCCACTATCCGATGGCTTGGATCGGCGTGGTCCGCGACGAAGAACACAGAACGCTGGTCCCGGTCGCCCACGCAGGTTGCGAAGTCGGGTGCCTTCAAGAATGGCGATTCACCAAGATGGACACGGACAGCTGTTGCACGCCCGTCGGCAGGGCGATCCGCAGCGGAAGAACGGTTGTCGTGCCGGACCTGGCGATCATTCGGGAATGGCCCGGTTGGCGGGAAAACGTTCTCTCGCGGGGCTATCGCTCCGTCATCGCCCTCCCCCTCAAAACCGACTCCCATACATTTGGCGCCTTAAGCATTTACGACAACGTGCCGGGCGCGTTCGGTCCCGATGAACAGGCCCTGATGGAAGAGCTGGCGGACGATATCGCATACGGCATAGCCAACCTCCGAACCCAAGCAGCCCGCGATCGCGCGGAACGGCGTCTGACGACGCAATACGAAGTAGCCCGGATTTTGGCCGAGTCGGCAACGGTAGCGGAAGCGAGCCCAAAGATTCTGCAAGTGATTTGCGAGACTCTGAACTGGGATGTGGATGTGGGGGCGCTATGGGTGGTGGACGACAGGGCGAAAGTGGCGCGCTGCGCGGGCCTCTGGCGCAGGGACGGTTCCGATACCGAGGAATTCGCAGCGTCCAGCCGGTCGATGAGTTTTGCGCCCGGAGCAGGACTGCCGGGACGCATCTGGATGTCCGCAAAGTCCATCTGGATTGCGGATCTCTCACGGGACCCCAGCTTCTTGCGAGCCTCACTCGCCGGAAATGCCGGGCTCCGCGCCGCATTCGGCTTTCCGATACGCTTCGAGGGCCGGGTGCTCGGAGCCATCGAGTTTTTCAGCCGGGAAATCCGCAAACCCAAGGAAGATTTGATGAACATGTTCACCGCGATCGGCAGCCAAATCGGCCTGTTCGTGGAACGTAAACGTACCGAGGAAGAACTCAAGATTTCCGAAGAAAAACTGAGCAGCATCCTCGGCTCGATAGACAATATCGTTTGGTCTCTCTCGCCGACGACCGGCGAAACGCTTTACGTCAACGCCGCGGCGGAGAAAGTTTGGGGCCGGCCCGTCGCTGACTTCATGAAGAACAAGGACCTCTGGCTGCAAAGCGTCCATCCCGATGACCGGGAGCGGATGCAGAAAACCCTGGGAGAGCTATTGGAGACGGGTACGTTGACCGCGGAATACCGTATTCTGCGTCCGGACGGCGAAATACGCTGGCTGGAAGACCGGGTCAAGGTCATTTACGACAAGGCCGGAAACCCTATGCGTCTCGACGGCGTCGCAAGTGACATTACCGAGCGAAAGAAATATGAGGCCAGCATCGAGTACCTGGCGACCCACGATGCCCTGACTCATTTACCCAACCGCACCCTGCTCGCCGACCGCCTGTCCCAGGCGCTGGCCCACGCCAAGCGCACCGAGCGGCCTTTAGCCTTGCTGTTTCTCGATCTGGACCGGTTCAAGGATGTCAACGATAGCTTCGGCCACGCGCTCGGCGACGCCTTGCTACAGGCCGTCGCCGAGCGTCTCCAGGCGTCCGTCCGCGAGGGCGATACGGTAGCCAGGCAAGGCGGCGACGAATTCCTCATCTTGCTCTCGGATCTCGAAAGAATGGAAGACATCGAGTTCGTAGCCGTCAAGATCTTGCGGGCTATCGCCAAACCTTTCCTGATCGAGGGACGCGAACTGTTCATGAGCGGCAGCATCGGAGCGAGCGTTTATCCCGCCGACGGCGAAGACATGGAGACGCTGCTCAAGCATGCGGACACGGCGATGTACCGAACCAAGGAGGAAGGCGGCAGCGGTTTCAGGCTTTATGCCCGCGAAATGAGCCAGCGCGCGATCGAACGCATCAAAATGGAAAGCGCGTTGCGGCGGGCTTTGGAACAGCAGCAATTCGAGCTCTTTTATCAGCCCAAGGTCGAACTCAGGGGCGGAAGGATCATCGGCTCGGAAGCGCTGATCCGGTGGCGCCATCCGGACTTAGGCTTGGTGTTGCCTTCCCGGTTTATCCCCATGGCCGAGGAAACCGGTTTAATCCACGCGATCGGCTCTTGGGCTCTGAAAACCGCATGTTTGCAGAGCAAAGCCTGGCAGGATGCGGGACTGTCGCCGTTCGACGTCGCCGTCAATCTTTCGGCTAAGCAATTGAAACGCGGAAATCTCGTCAAACTGGTCAACCAGACGCTACGGGAAACCGGACTGGAAGGCCGCTATCTGGAATTGGAATTGACCGAAACCATGGTCATGCACGATCCCGAGCGTTTCATTCCGATTTTGGAGGAATTGAAAGAGTTGGGCGTAAAGCTTTCGGTGGACGATTTCGGAACGGGCTATTCCAGCCTGAGTTATCTCAAGCGGCTACCGTTCGACCGGCTGAAAATAGACCAGTCCTTCGTCCGCGACATCGCAACCGACACCAATGACGCCGTGATCGTGCAGACCGTCATCTCGCTGGGCCACACCCTTGGTCTCAAGGTCATCGCGGAGGGCGTGGAAACCCTGGAACAATTGACTTTCCTCTGCCGGCACAGGTGCGACGACATGCAGGGTTATTATTCGAGCCGTCCGGTCACGGCGGAGCAATTCGGCCGTCTGCTGCGCGAGAACCGAAGGCTGCCATTGCCGTCGATCGCGGCGTAGGGCGTCATGGGATAGGCGCCGATCAACAAGCCTTTGCCGACGAACGCCTAACCAACCCGCGATGTCGGGAAAGGATTCCCGACCTACTCGGCTGACGAATCCGTCTGTAGGATGCGCCGACGACGCCAAGCGGCGAAACTCAAGCCCGTTACCAGAACCACGACGACCGGCCAGTCGCCCCACCGCGCGTAAGGCGTGCTGCCTTCGATGGGCGTGATCGTCCCGGTCACCTGAGTACGCTGAAACAAAGGCGCGGCGACATCGATTTTGCCCTTAGGGCTGATAATCGCGGTTATACCGGTGTTGGTGGCGCGCAGCATGTAACGTCCGGTTTCGAGCGCCCTCATCCGTGCCATCTGCACATGTTGGTGGGGTGCGATAGAGTCGCCGAACCAGGCGTCGTTCGTAACGTTTACGAGATACGCCGCCTGAGGTAGAACGGCCAGCGACTCCTGGCCGAAGATGTCCTCATAGCAGATCGAGGCTGCCAGAGGATGCCCCGCAGCGACCAGAGCCGCTTGGCCGCCGTTTCCGCTGGCGAAATCGGACAGAGGAATTTCCAGAATGTCCAGTATGAAACCCAGCACCGGCCGCAGCGGCAGATATTCTCCGAAAGGTACCAAATGCCGTTTGAAATAGATCCCCGGCGTTTCTCCCAGCGCAACGACCGCATTGAAATAGCGGTCTTGGGTTTGATCGTAAAACGGTACGCCGATCAGGAGATCGGTACCCCGCGCCGCCGCTTCCGTCTCCAGATCGGCAAGAAAGGTCTCCTTGACCTGATGGTAAAACGCCGGAATGGCGGTTTCCGGCCAAACGACCAGCCGCGAACCCCACGATTTCCGTGTCATCTCGGTGTACATTTGCAGCGTTTCCCGCTGGAATTCGGGCTGCCATTTCATGTCTTGAGGCACGTTACCCTGGAGCAAGGTCACCTTGAACGGCTCACCCGCAGGCTGCGTCCAGGAAACGCCGCTCAGCACCCTACCCATGCCGAGCACTAAGACGATCGCGACGGCTATGAGGGTCCGCGGTTTGCGCGCCGAGTGAAATGCCGCGAGGACTCCTCCCGCCACGAAGGCCACCACCCAGCCGATACCGTAGACCCCGAGGACGGGGCCGTAGGCGGCCAACGGGGTGTCGATTTGGCTGTAGCCGACTTGCAGCCACGGAAACCCTGTCAGGAACCAGCCTCGTACCCATTCCCCCAAAATCCAAACGGCCGGGAAAACGATGAGCGATTGATAGATCCGGCTTCCGATGAAAAAGCGACGCGAAAGCCAACCTGCCAGTGCCGGATAAAGCGCCAGGAAGGCCGTGAACACGAAGGTCAGCGCTGCGGCCTCCAGCGGACTGGCGCCGCCGTAATCGTGCATGCTGACGTAGACCCAGGAAACGCCCAGGCCGAATTGTCCCAAGCCGAATAGATAGCCGCGCAAAAACGCCCTCCCCGGCGAGACGTTCAGCCAGCTTGCGAACAAGAGAAATAAGCCGATGACGGCAAGAATGGGATAGTCGAACGGGGCAAACGCCAGCGGCAACAATAGACCGCCGATCAGAGCCAGGATGTCGTAAAACACGGTCAGAATCTTATCAATCCACGCGAGCGCTAGTCTCGGATTGACTTTCGGGCTGGGGCAGAAGGATCAGCTTCAGTAAGTGCACGCGGCGACTGTCGGCCCGCAGCACGATGAAGCGGAAGCGATCGATCTCCACTTTCTCGCCCCTCTTGGGGACATGGCCGAGTTGGTGAACGATCAGCCCCCCGATGGTATCGAATTCATCGTCGTTGAAGTCGACGTAAAAGTAATCGTTGAACTCGTCGATCGGCGTCAGAGCCTTCAACGTATATTCGCGATCGTTCTTCCTGAAAATGTATTCCTCTTCGCCGAAATCGTGCTCGTCCTCGATCTCTCCGACGATCTGTTCCAAGACGTCCTCGATCGTCACCAAACCGGCCGCAGCGCCGTACTCGTCGACCACGATAGCCATGTGACTGCGGGTCGTACGGAATTCTTTGAGCAGCACGTTGAGTCGTTTGCTTTCCGGGACGAATTGGGCGGGACGCATGATTTCCTTTACCCGCTTCGTCTTGTCCTTGAGGCTGTGAATCAAAAGGTCCTTCACCAGAAGAATGCCGACCACTTCGGTACGATCCTCTCCAATGACGGGATAGCGGGAATGGGCGGACTCGGCCACCAACGGAAATATCGTCTCCAGTTCCGCATCCTGCGAAACCACGACCATTTGGGCTCTGGGAATCATGATGTCACGGACCTTGAGTTCCGAGACTTGCATGACCCCTTCGATCATCGAAAGCGCTTCCAGCTCGATCAGATTCCGCTTCTGAGCAGCGCGCAACAATTCCAATAAATCCTCGCGGTCCTCGGGCTCACCCGTGAAGAAAAGGCCTAGTCGTTCGAGCCAACTTCGATGCTCGCCCGTTTGCTCCTCGTTCATGACGTGATGATCTCCTCATAGGGATTGGGAAATCCTAGATCATTGAGAATAGCGATCTCTTCCGCCTCCATGACGGCGGCGTCGCTTTCCGAGATGTGATCATAACCTTGCAGGTGCAGCACACCGTGCACCACCATATGCGCCCAGTGGGCTTCGAGTGTTTTGCCTTGCTCGCGCGCTTCGCGCTCGACGACGGCGGCACAGATGACGAGATCGCCCAGCAACTGATTGGGAACGCCTTCCGGCACTTCAAAAGGAAAACTGAGAATATTCGTCGGTCCGGCCTTGTGCCGGTAATGCTCGTTCAATTCGGCGCTTTCCGTCTCGTCCACAATCCGTATGACTAACTCGGCATCCTCCCGTTTCGCCGCCGCGCTCGCCCAGTGCAGAAATTTTCCGTCTTCCGGGACCCACTGCCGCACTGTGGCGTGCTGGACTTCGACGCTTATCATCCTAGAAACGGCAGTTGGACGCGCGCGAGTGTGCGGCGGACGGGCCGGATGGCAAGGCGCGACGCCGCCGTGGGGCCGTCCCCCACAAGAAGGAGCAACGCCGCCAGGCGGCCCGTCCGCCGTGCAATCGCGCGCGTAGTGGTTTCACCGAACAGGTGAGATCGGTACACGGTTGGACACTTATAATTCATTGGACTTTTCTGATGCATCGAAGCGGTCAACTGCCGTTTCTAGGATCATGCTGATCGATCGGTCACATTCGCTCGCTCGTAGGCCTCGTAAGCGGCGACGATACGTTGCACCAGAGGATGGCGCACGACGTCCTGAGACGTAAAGAAGGTAAAGCTGATGCCTTCGACATCGCGCAAGACCTCCAAGACATGTCTTAGCCCCGATTCCTTGTTGCGTGGCAGGTCGATCTGGGTAATGTCGCCGGTGATCACGGCCTTGGAACCGAACCCCACCCGGGTCAGAAACATCTTGATCTGCTCGACGGTCGTGTTCTGCGCCTCGTCCAGGATGATGAACGACTCGTTCAAGGTGCGTCCGCGCATGAACGCGAGAGGCGCCACCTCGATCACGTTGCGCTCGATGAGCTTGGCCACCCGCTCGAAACCCAGCATTTCGTAGAGAGCGTCGTACAAGGGCCGCAAATAAGGATCCACCTTTTGCGCCATGTCGCCCGGCAAGAAGCCCAACTTCTCGCCGGCTTCGACCGCCGGACGCGCGAGAATCAGGCGCCTGACTTCGTCCCGTTCCAAGGCGGCAACGGCACAAGCCACGGCCAGATAGGTCTTGCCCGTTCCGGCGGGGCCGACGCCGAAGTTGATATCGTGGCTCTGGATATTCTTGAGATAACGCTGCTGATTGGCGCCTTTCGGCTTGATCGCGCCACGCTTGGTTCGGATGGCGAGCGGTTCGACCTCGTCGCCGGCACTTTCCAGCATGGCGGCGATATTGGAGTCCTGCAAGGACAGATGGACGCGCTCGGGCGTCATCACCTCGTGCGAGGTCGCATCGAACAGGCTTTGAAGCACTTTGTACGCGGCCTGCACCGGTTTGCCGGAGCCTATGATTTCGAACTGATTGCCGCGGTTGGCGATCTCCACGCCCAGCCGTCTTTCGATCTGGCGCAGATGTTCATCGAATTGGCCACACAAACTGGCCAGCCGCTCGTTGTCGGCGGGTTCTAAAGTGAGATGCAAGGAGTTCAGATGATTAAGCAAGTTATGCGGTGAGACCGCTGGTCTCGTGGGTTGAAAAATCGGGAGCCGAGGTGTTTACCCATCTGCCCCGCAGCGAGTTGGGCAGTGCTTCGACGATCAGGACATCCAGAAATTGACCGGTTAGCTTCGACGGGCCCGAGAAATTGACTACCCGGTTGTTCTCGGTACGTCCGCTCAGTTGAGCGTAATCCTTTTTCGAAAGGCCCTCGACCAATATACGCTGCACCGTATTGACCATGCCGAGGGAAATTTCCGCCGACATTTCGTTGATTCTCGTCTGCAACCGGGCCAAGCGTTCCTTTTTCACCGTCATGGGCACATCGTCTGTCATTTCGGCCGCCGGCGTACCGGGACGGGGACTGTAAATAAAGCTGTAAGAATGATCGAAACCCAGAGTTTCTATCATATCCATGGTCTCTTCGAAGTCCTGTTCGGTTTCGCCGGGAAATCCGACGATAAAATCCGACGACAAACTGAGGTTGGGTCTGACCTCCCGCAGCCTCTGGATTTTCTCGATGTACTCTTCGCGGGTATGTCCGCGTTTCATCAAGCTCAAAACTCGGTTGCTGCCGCTTTGTACGGGGAGATGCAAATGGTCTGCCAGTTTTGGAATTTCCGCGTAAGCTTCGATTAGACTGTCGGTAAATTCCACCGGGTGAGACGTGGTGAATCGAATGCGCTCTATACCGTCGATCGCAGCCACGTAATTCAGCAGCAAAGCAAAATCGGCGATTTCGCCGTCGGCCATCACACCTCGGTACGCATTGACGTTCTGTCCCAACAACACCACCTCGCGCACGCCCTGCTCCGTCAAAGCGACGATTTCCGCGATCACGTCGTCCAAAGGACGGCTGATCTCTTCGCCCCGCGTGTAAGGTACGACACAAAACGTACAATATTTGCTGCACCCTTCCATGATCGAGACAAAGGCTTTGGGTCCTTCCGCGCGCGGCTCCGGAAGCGCATCGAACTTTTCGATCTCCGGGAAAGAAACATCGATGGCGGGCGCTCTATCCTTTCTTACTTTGTCCAGCAGTTCCGGCAGCCTATGCAGGGTCTGCGGACCGAAAACCATATCGACATAGGGGGCGCGCCGCTGCAAGGCCTCCCCTTCCTGGCTGGCGACACAACCGCCGACGCCTATGACGACGCCGGGTTTCTTGTCCTTGAGCGGGCGCCAGCGTCCCAATTCCGAAAAAACCTTTTCTTGTGCCTTTTCCCGGACTGAACAGGTATTCAGCAGCAAGACATCGGCTTCCTCGGGGTCGTTGGTCAGCTCGAAGCCATGGGAAGCATGGAGTACGTCGCGCATCTTCGCGGAATCGTACTCGTTCATTTGGCAACCAATGGTTTCTATGAAAAGTTTTTGGGTCATTCTCGGCAGGAAAACGAATCGGTGGCCAAATTTTACCAAAATTAGCCACCGATCGTTTGTTCCAAACGACCTAGTATCGCGTGAATACCGAGGGCCAAGCGTAAAGGATTAATAATTCAGGCAGGTGTCGTTTTGGCAAACTCGAACGGATTGACGAAAGTCGAGCCCACCCGCATCAGCCGTGCTTCCGGATGCTTTTCCCCCATCAGCGAGCGGACGCTCTCCTCCTGGTCGCGGCGCACGTCGATCATGATCAGATATTTCCCGGCGTTAATGTCGTCGTGGTACTGGGCTATGGCGTGATTCTCCGTAGCCAAGCCGCTCAAACCGCCTACCCAGGCTCCGAAGAGCGTGATGAAGCCGAAGATCGCAACATAGACCAAGCCGCTGACGTCCGATCCGAAGGGCTCAGCGGCCATGACATACGCCGTAGCTAACAATGCAACGATGCCGCCTATCACCGCCCCGCGTTCGCCGGATCGGATAACGTCATGTTTTTGAATGAGATTTGCAGCGTGTATATGACGTCGGTAAAGGCCTGCCTCGTCTTTGCTGACGACATGAAAATGCCAGTCGGTAATGCCTGCCTGGTGCATATCGTTCGAAATCTGCTCGGTGCTGTCGAGATTACTGGTGAGATAGTACATACGCTTCATGACCGTCCTCCTGATTGCTGATTGACACAACTCGCTACATGAAGGAAACAATTCATTTCTTGATATCGGCGTCGGTTTAGCATTCGACAATCGAGCTTGTCAAGAGGTCAGCGTCGCGACGAAAGTTGCGGAATTACGGCTGAAGCAATTCGATCCAGTGACGGACCGGCACCTTGGCCCTGGACCGCAAATGAGCCCAGCAGCCTATGTTGGCGGTCGCGATGCACTCCGGCCGGCCTTGTTCGAGACCTCGGATTTTCTCGACCAAAAGCCGCCGGGAAAGCTCCGGCTGCAGCAACGAGTACGTTCCGGCCGAACCGCAGCAGAGATGGGGCTGGTCGACGGGAGTCAGCTCGAACCCCAATCCCGACAGCAGGCTTTCGACCAATCCGCTCAATTTCTGGCCGTGCTGGAGCGTGCAGGGCGAATGGAACGCGATTCGGCGTTCATTCGATCTCCTGAGCGGGGACAAGTCCTCGCCGGCCAAGACCTCGCCGATATCCTTCGCCAGCGCGGAGATGCGTTCGGCCTTCGCGGCGTACCGTGGGTCGTGCTTGAGCACGTCGACATATTCCTTCAGCATCACCCCGCAGCCGCTGGCGGTGCTGACGATCGCCTCCGCCCCCCGTTCGATATGCGGCCACAGGGCGTCTATGTTGCGCCGCATGAACGCCGCGCCTTCCTCGTGTGCCGCCAGATGATGGCTCAGTGCCCCGCAGCAGCCGCTCCCCTGGACGCGAATCGCGCTGATGCCGATTCTGTCCAGGACATTCGCGGCGGCGGCGTCGACGGCCGGTGCCATCACTGGTTGCACGCAACCTTTCAGGATCAGCACCCTGCGGGCATGTCTCGCGGGCGGCCACGCCGGGCTCCAAGTCTTGGGAGGGATCTTGGCACGGACCGCCGCCGGCAGCACGGGCCGAGCCAGCCTGGCAAGCCCCACGAGCAGGCCGAAGCGCTCGGGATACGGCATCAGCTTGCGCAGAGCCAGCCGCTGAACGCGTTGCAGCCAGGGACGCCGGACTTTCTCCTCGAGTATTCCCCGCCCGATATCGGCCAGCCTGCCGTACCGAACGCCGGACGGGCAGGTCGTTTCGCAAGCCCGGCAGGTCAGGCAGCGGTCCAGGTGCAATTGCGTCTTGGCCGTGACCGGCTGTCCTTCCAACATCTGTTTCAGCAGATAAATGCGGCCGCGCGGACCGTCCAGTTCATCCCCCAAAAGCTGGTAGGTCGGGCACGTGGCCGTACAGAATCCGCAATGCACGCAATTTCTGAGAATCGCGTCAGCTTCCCGACCATCGGGCGTGTCTTTGACGAAATCGGCCAGCCTGGTTTGCATCAGAGGTCCTCGTAAAGCCGTGCGGGGTTGAACAAGCCCATGGGATCGAAGGCCCGCTTCAGACTCGCATGCAAAGCTTTCAAACCGTTCGGCAATGGCTGAAACACCCGCCCGTCGCCGGATCGACCTCGAAACAAGCTCGCATGACCGGCGGCCGCTTCCGCCGCCCGGAATACGTTCTCCGACGGAGCGCCGGTCTTCAGCCAGCGCAGCGCGCCGCCCCAGTCGTAGAACCACGTACCCGGCAAATCCAGAGCCGGGGTGGCCGGTGCCAGGGATATCCGCCAAAGGTTGCCGTCGGCGCGGAAGAATTCGTGACGCTGCTCGCGCAAGTCCCGCCAGAACTCGTCCCCCTCGGCGCAAACGTCGCCGCCGAATTTTCGGTATACGGCATCGACGGCCCGGTCCGAACCCGACAACCGCGCATAGATTCGGCTGCCGTCATAGGCCAATCCGGACAGCGGCCACGGCTGGGAACACCACAGATTCATGGTGTTCAAGGCTTCTTCGATGCTCCGTTCGAAACACACGGTCAACTCGCGCTCGGGTTTGGGCGACACTTTGAGCGACGCCTCCAGGATCACGCCCAACGTGCCCATGGCGCCTACCATGAGCCTTGAAATGTCGAAACCGGCGACGTTTTTCATGACTTCGCCGCCGAACGAAAGCATTTCGCCCTTGCCGTTCAGGATCCTGCAACCCAGCATGCAATCGCGCGCTGAGCCCGCGAAAGGCCGACGGGGACCGGAAAATCCGCAGGCCAGCGTGCCTCCCAGGGTTGCGTTCTCGCCGAGATGAGGCGGTTCGAAAGGCAGCATCTGGCCGCACTCGGCTAGAACGGATTCAATGTCGGACAGCCGCGTGCCGCAGCGCACGGTCAGCACCAACTCGGTCGGCTCGTAGCGCAGGACTCCGGCGTGTCCGGCCGTTCCCAGCACGCTGCCGGACGACGGTCTGCCATAAAAGGTCTTGCTCCCGCTGCCGACGATCGTGAGCGGCGTTCCGGAATCCGTCGCCTCCGCTACGGCTTGACGAAGACTCTCACTGAGATCGGCGTCCATCAGAAACGTTCCAGCTCGGGATGAGCGACACGTCCGCGATGAACGTGCATCGCGCCGAATTCGGCGCACCGGTGCAGGGTCGGAACCGCTTTTCCAGGATTGAGCAGCCCGGCGGGATCGAAAGCCGCTTTGACCGAGTGGAATTGCGCCAGTTCAGCGGCCCGGAACTGAACGCACATCTGATTGATCTTTTCGATCCCGACGCCGTGTTCGCCGGTAATGGTCCCGCCGACCTCGACGCAAGCCTCCAGGATTTTCCCGCCCAGCTCTTCGACGCGCTCCAGCTCTCCGGGATTGTTTGCATCGTACAAGATGAGCGGATGCAGATTGCCGTCGCCGGCATGAAACACATTGCCGACGACCAGCCCGTATTGCGCCGAGAGTTCCGAAATCCGGCGCAATACTTCGGGCAAACGCTTGCGCGGAATCGTGCCGTCCATGCAGTAATAATCGGGAGAAATGCGCCCAGCCGCCGGAAATGCCGCCTTGCGGCCCGCCCAGAATGTCTTGCGCTCGGCCTCGCTGGTCGATTGACGGACCTCGGTCGCGCCTTCCGCCCGGAAAATTTCCCGCGCCTTGAGAAGATCGCTTTCGACCTGCTCGGCAATACCGTCGAATTCGCAGAGCACGATCGCCGCGGCGCCGGTCGGATAGCCCGCATGCAGGAAGTCTTCCACCACCCGAATGGTGATGTTGTCCATCATTTCGAGGCCGGCCGGAAGCAAGCCGGCGCCGATGATGGCGGCCACCGCCCCGCCCGCCTCCTCGACGCTGTCGAAGGATGCCAAAAGCACCTGTGCGCAAGGGGGAATCGGAAGCAGCTTCACGGTAATCTCGACGATCACGCCCAATAAGCCCTCGGAACCGGTGATCAGCGCCAGCAGATCGTAACCTGGACTGTCGTACCCCGATCCGCCCAGCACAACGAGCTCGCCGTCCATGGTCACGACCCGGACCTGGAGGACGTTATGGACGGTCAATCCGTACTTGAGACAATGGACGCCGCCCGAGTTCTCCGCGACGTTACCGCCGATGGTGCAGGCGATCTGCGAGGACGGATCGGGCGCGTAGTAAAGCCCGTAAGGCGCGGCGGCTTCCGAGATGGCGAGATTGCGGACGCCCGGCTGGACTCGGGCGGTCCGGTTCGCGCGGTCGATTTCGATGATCCGGTTGAATTTGGCGAGGCTCAGCAAGACGCCGTTGGCGATAGGCAAGGCCCCGCCGGAAAGCCCGGTACCCGCACCCCGCGCGACCACGGGCACGCCGTGCTCCCGGCACAGCCGAACTACGGCTTGCACCTCTTCTATCGTTTCCGGCAAAGCGACGATCCAAGGCAGCTCCCGATAGGCGGAAAGCCCGTCGCATTCATAGGGGCGGAGATCTTCCGTATCGAACAGCAGGCGCCCTCTCTCGATATGCTCGCTCAAGAGGCAGAGAAAATGGTTCCGGTCGACGCGATGGGCAATCCGTTCGGACGGATGGACGCGATAAGTCATGAATCAGGTCGAATGCCTTCTGTAATACGAGTCGTCCTTCCGTCCGGAGAGCAAAAAGAGACGATACGACAACATACCGGCTATGAAACCGCCGAGATGCCCGAACCAGGCGACATCGGCGAAAGGCTCGTCGGATGGCAGACCGACGGTGACTTTATAAAGCTGTATCATCACCCAAATTCCCAAAAAGGCGATAGCCGGCACCTCCACGAACCAGGGCAGGAAGAACATCCAGATCACCACGCGAGCGTACGGAAACAGGAAATAATAGGCCCCCATGACACCCGCTATGGCGCCGGAAGCTCCGATCGTCGGGATATTGGAATGGGAGTTGGTGTAAATATGCACCGCTCCGGCAATCAAACCGCAGAGCAGATAAAAGGCCAGAAACCTCACGCCTCCCATGCGGTCCTCGACGTTGTCTCCGAATATCCAAAGCAACCAAAGGTTGAGAACCAGATGGAGCGCTCCGCCATGAATGAACATACTGCTCACGAACGGCGTGTAGTCGCCGGCCGGGTACCCCACCCTGGCCGCCCACTCGGGATTCGTATACCGCGCCGGCACCAGCCCATGGAAATTCAGAAAAAAGTACAAGTCTTGTTCGGACAGCGACTGGGTGTAGGCAAAAACGGCCAGATTCAGCACGATCAGCGTCCAGGTCATCCATGGCGTATACCGGGTCGGAATGGTGTCCCGATAAGGAATCATCGCTCGATCCTGATTAGCAATCCGCGCGCCTGACGCATCACCGACTCACCTTTTCCTTACTCGGGTCCGAAAATCGATCAAGGCATCGAAGGCACCGACCAACGCAAGTCCCACGACGGCATATTGAGGCGCGAATATCAAAGCCACATACGGCGGTGCCGACCATGTCCAGTGCAAACGGCGAAAGGCGACCAGGGCGTGCACGATCGCCAATCCGGCGAAGAAATAAATCATCACGGCGACCATGAGGAGATCGGCGACCAAGATCGGGCTCACCGTACCCGACGCCCAAATTGCGCCGACGACCACCGGTAAAGCGAGCCGCGGCAGTCGAAGACGCTGAAACTCGGGACCGAATCCGCCGGGATTGTAGACCAGGGATTGCAGCCAACGGGCGCACAACAGGCTGAACATCAGGCCGATCCCGTAAAGCACGGCGATCAGACCATTCATCAGGCGCAAGGTTCCGTCCCGCTCGAACCCCTGAACGGTGGCACCGGGCACCGCGGCGACAGCCCGCCTCAGCCATGACTGCCAGAAGGCGACCACATCGCCGGTAACCAAATGCATTCCCAAGACGAACAGACCGACCGTCAGTCCCACCACAAGCAGCGCCAGCCCCTGGGACTCCGTGCGCCGCAAAACTTCCGCGCAAATCAGCAGCGGCAGCCAGATCGCAAACACGACCGGGAAATTCAATCCCGGCCTGAGCTCCATCAGAAAAAAGCCGGCCCCGACCACGACCGCGGCACCGATCGCCACGACCGCGCCTTCCAGCCAGCCTTTGCGTAATGCGACCAAACCGAGCGCCGCAGCGCTGAGCAAGGCGAACGGAAGCACCTTCAGCGACAAAACACCGAACAACCCGGCTATTGCGATCGCATGCAGCCGGCTTCGCATGATAAAGGCTGCAAAGTCACGCATCGTCGGACACCCGTTTCACGGTATCGACTGAACTACGGCCGCTCTGACCAGGTTTCTTGTTTTTTTGTATTGCCTTAGCCATAGATGTTTCATCAAAAATTATTCTTTATCCGGCCGCAGGCCATCCTGTCCTGCATCCGCACACCCATTCGGTTTTCGATTTCTGAACGAATCTTACTGATTCTCGCCTGAAAGGCGAAATTTCTTATCGTGGCCGACGACGACAACATGGCGTCCGGAGATCGGCGACCATGAAAAACCGTGGTGCTTTGCGCCTCCCGATCGGAGTAAGATCGACAGCCGATTTCTTCCGAAAAAGGATGCGCAATGAGCGACCAAGAGGCACGTGAGCCGGGGCTGTTGCAGCCCGTGGCGGGTGGCGGTTTGCTGGACCGCAGGCTGTTTCTGAAAAAAGGACTGGCGTTCGGCGCCGGCGCCGCACTCGTCGGGCACATGCGCCAAGGTCTGGCCGAAGAACCGCCTTGGATGAAGACGCCGGGCGAACCTTTCACCAATTACGGCCGCCCCTCGCCTCACGAAAAAGAGGCCATACGCTGGATCTCGGCCAATTCCGGCGCGCCGGGCAATGGCATTTCCTGGACCCCTCTGCATAAACTCGAAGGCATCGTCACGCCCAACGGTCTTCATTTCGAACGGCACCATAATGGCGTGCCGCAGATCGATCCGCACCAACATCGCCTATTGATTCACGGGCTGGTCGAAAATCCGCTGTCTTTCGGCATCGAAGACCTGTTGCGCTACCCGATGGTCTCCCGCCTCTGCTTCGTCGAATGCGGGGGCAACAGCAATGCCGGCTGGCACGAGGAGCCCATACAGACGCCCGTCGGCTATTTTCATGGTCTGGCCTCGTGCAGCGAGTGGACCGGCGTTCCGCTCGCCGTCATCCTGGACGAGGCCGGCCTGCGGCCCGACGCCCGCTGGCTCATCGCCGAAGGCGCGGACGCCGCCGCGATGAACATCAGCATTCCGGTCGAAAAAGCCATGGATGACGCGATTCTCGCGCTTTATCAGAACGGCGAACGCTTGCGCCCGGAGAACGGTTACCCGTTGCGACTGATACTGCCGGGATGGGAAGCGGTTCTCAGCGTCAAATGGCTGCGCCGCTTGCAGGCGGCGAATCAGCCGGTGATGGCCCGCAACGAAACCGCCAAGTACACCGAATTGCTGCCTTCCGGCAAGGCGCGGCAATTCACGTTCGTCATGGATGCGAAGTCGATCATCACCTTTCCCTCGCCCGGCCAGCATCTACGAGGTCCAGGCCTTTACCAGATCAGCGGCTTGGCCTGGAGCGGCCGGGGCCGGATCAAGCGGGTCGACATCTCGGCCGACGGCGGACGCAGTTGGGCGGAAGCGGCGCTGCAGGAACCGGTTTTGCCGCAATGTTTTACCCGTTTCCGCCTGCCGTGGCGCTGGGACGGCTCTCCCTTGGTGCTCAAAAGCCGCGCCGTGGACGAAACCGGCTATGTCCAGCCGGAGCGCCGGGCGCTCATTGCAGAACGCGGGCGGCACGGTTATTTCCACTACAACGCCATCGTCAGTTGGGCGGTAGCCGCCGATGGCACTGTGAGCCATGTCTATGCGTAACGATCGTAACCGAAGCGGGCCACGGTGGTTGGCCCCGGCACTACTTTTGTTCGTCATGACTGCCGCGGTCGCCGCCGCGCCGGAAGGCCCCAAGCTCGGCCGCCCCGCATCGCCCGGTGAGATTGCGGATCAGGACATCAACGTCTTCCCCGACGGCGCCGGACTTCCGGCCGGCAAAGGCACGGCTCTCGAAGGCAAAGCCATCTACGACACGAAGTGCGCATCGTGCCACGGGCCCAAAGGCATGGGCGGAAGCGCCGGCGAACTGGCCGGGGGCGGCTCTTTAACCGGCCCCCATCCGGACAAAAACATCGGCACTTATTGGCCTTACGCAACCACCCTGTTCGATTTCATCCGCCGCTCGATGCCCTTGGACGCACCCCGCAGTCTAAGCGAGGACCAGGTTTACGCGGTCACGGCTTACCTTTTGCATATTAACGGTATTGTCGACGAACGGGCGGAAATGAATGCGGGAACATTGCCTCGGGTCGTGATGCCGAATCGGGATGGTTTCGTGCAGGTTTGGCCGGGCGAAAAAGCGGAATAAAAACCCTCTCGGCGCTTGAGGCCAGGGCTCGCACCGAGCTTGTCGAAGAGTTTCAAGACCTGCTTGGATAGGCTGTAATTCAAAATCGCTTTCAATCAGGAATTCATTTTGTAGGATGGGTAGAGCGAAGCGAAACCCATCGATGGTGGGTTAGGCCGCGCGGCCGTAACCCACTGAGCAGTCTCGGATCGGTGGGTTACGCTCCGCTAACCCACCCTCTCATAGCCCAGTCAAGTCCCAAATTTCTGGTTTCACGGGGTCCTCTTTGGCCGCACGAAACCTGGGCGCCTTCAAAAACCTGAAAGGCGCGGAGTGGAATCGTACGGTCGGT